>DAOQAB010000075.1:0-17730 GCA_035353695.1 Prolixibacteraceae bacterium | reverse complement strand
TTCCCGGAGCAAGGCTGATTGATGCCCAAAATAATTACATTTCACCTGGGTTTATCGATATGCATACACATGGTGGTGGAGGGCACGATTTCATGGATGGAACCCTCGACGCTTTTATGGAAGCAGCAAAAATACATGCCTTGCACGGAACTACAGCCATGGTGCCTACAACACTTACGGCGGAAACCGATGATCTTCTGCAAACTTTTTCGGTGTACAGTCAGGCAAAAAAACTGAATTCGGAAGGCGCTCAGTTTCTGGGTCTGCACCTCGAGGGACCATATTTTTCGATGAATCAGCGTGGAGCACAGGACCCGCGCTACATCCGTATTCCTAACCGGGATGAATATGAAACGATACTCAGCCATTCGCCGGATATTATTCGTTGGAGCGCCGCTCCCGAATTGGACGGAGCTATGGAATTTGGACGCTTCCTTTCCGAAAAAGGGATTCTTGCAGCCATCGGACACTCCGATGCCACATCAGAACAAGTAGCCGAGGCCTTGGAAAATGGATACACCCACCTCACTCATCTCTACTCCGGAATGTCGGGTGTGATGCGGAAAAATGCTTTTCGTTATGTGGGAGTCATCGAAAGTGCCTATCTGTACGATCAGTTGACCGTCGAAATTATTGCCGACGGAATCCATCTTCCCCCAAGTTTGCTGCAACTAATCTACAAACAATTGGGCCCGGCGCGAATCGCCCTGATCACCGATTCGATGCGCGCTGCCGGGTTAAGTACAGGCGAAAGTATTCTGGGTAGCCTGAAAGACGGACTAAAAGTCATTGTGGAAGACGGTGTTGCCAAATTACCCGACCGGACCGCTTTTGCCGGAAGTGTGGCCACAGCCGACCAATGTGTACGAACAATGGTTCAACAGGCCGGAGTGCCGCTTTTGTCTGCTGTACAAATGATGACTTCAACTCCGGCCCGTATTTGTAAAGTTGACGGTTGTAAGGGTACACTTACCATAGGTAAAGATGCAGATGTGGTCATCTTCGACGAACAAATTTTGGTTCAAACAACCATGATCAACGGACAAATAGTAATGAACAAACTTTAAAATTCAAGAATAATGAAAACAAATATATTACTGGCATTAATGAATATCCTGGTGTTGATCGGATGTAGTAAAGCTTCCAACGAGGAAGATCCTTACGTGGTTATTAAACCCACCGACCCAGGCTCAACTACTCAAAACACAGCCATAAAGGGTGTCTGCATCTTCGTTGGTCAGGCCGAAACATTTACCGATGCCGACTGGCAGGCGCTTGGCAGTTCTCCATTGACTGATTTTGTGATTATTCCGAAAGAGGCATCGAATTATGGCTCTACCGAAGAAGGATACAAATCGCAGCTGGCTCCTTTTATGGTAACGGTAATCAATAAACTAGTGACCAATAAAAGTACGGCTAAAATATGGATCGGAACTCCCGGAATCACATCGAAGAACACCCCGGTTGCCAGTACTAGTCTCGATCCTGTGTTTAATTTTCTGAGTTACATGCGCGACCAGCTTGGCTCAACGATGTGGAGCACCAATATTGCCGGGGTTTACATGAATATGGAAGCTGTTTACGGGACGGTTGATTACGGTAACCTTACGTCAAACTCCTGCATTAAACTGATGAGCGATCTTTCAACAAAAATTCACAGTAACCTGAATACCAAGTTCCTTTGGATCCCTTACTATGGCTATGGTTCCGACCCGGCTGAAGTCATCAAACGGATAGGTTATGTGGCCAATAAAAGCACCATTTTCGACTATGTTGTCATTCAGCCTCATTATTACTTCGACGGAACTATAGAATCAAACATAACCGGAGTGAAGTACTGCATTTCGAAACAGGCAGTAAGTTACCGCGATGGAACTGTGGTGACAAGCAAAGCCTCGAAAACGGTTATCGGTCCGGAAATGGAACTGGACTGGCATGTGGTTCCGACAAACAATTACACCGAATATGTGACACGCTATACCCAATATGTCTCAGCTTTTGCTGAGTTTAAAGGAACCTGGCCGATTATCTTTTACTGGGATGGCAACCTCCAGAACGCTCTTTCCGGACGAATCAATCCATTTTTTAACAGCAAATAAATTCACTCATGATAACTACCTTTAAAAAAGACCTGCTTTCGGTACAGATTTTTGAAACACGTAAAGAAATGGGAAACAATGCGGCTCTTTTAGCCGCTGAAAAAATCAGAAATCTGCTCAAAATCAGGGATTCCATAAGCATAATTTTTGCAGCAGCTCCATCACAAAACGAGTTCCTCGAAGCCTTATCAATTCAACCCGGAATTGACTGGAACCGAATTACAGCTTTCCACATGGACGAATATGTGGGGTTGCCTGCCGATGCGCCTCAGGGGTTTGGAAACTTCCTGAAAAGAAGCATTTTCAGCAAAGTTCCGTTTAAAGCTGTTTTTTACCTGAACGGCAATACCCCGGATCTGGAACCGGAATGTAAACGCTATTCAGCCCTGCTGAACGAGTACCAGCCCGACATTGTTTGCATGGGAATTGGCGAAAACACACACATTGCTTTCAACGACCCGCATGTAGCCCGTTTCGACGATCCGCAAACGGTTAAGGTAGTCGATCTCGACCAGCAATGCCGCCAGCAGCAGGTCAACGATGGCTGTTTTGCCTCCATCGAAGAGGTTCCTCGATACGCCCTGACGCTCACTGTACCAACACTCCTGCGTCCGGAAGCGGTGTTCTGTGTGGTCCCCGGAGAACACAAGGCACAGGCGGTTTTTCATACCCTGAACGCACCTGTTACCGCCCAATATCCGTCCACTTCATTGAGAACGCATCCCCATGCCATACTTTTCCTGGATAAGGACAGCGCCAAAATGATCTGAAATTGAAAAAAAGAAAATTTGTACAGATGAAATCACTGCAATTAACTACGCTTCTGTTGCTGGCAAGTCTTTTAACCTTGGCGCAACCCAAATTTATTGCCCATCGCGGAGCATCCTATTATGCCCCGGAGAATACACTGGCGGCCATTGAACTGGCCTGGGAGTTGGGTGCCGATGGCGCTGAATGCGATATTCACCTGACCAAAGACAATCAGCTTGTTTTGTGGCATGATACGAATACCGAACGGATGACGGGAACAAAACTGGACGTTGCAAAAGCGACCTATTCGGAACTGAAAAAGCTGGAAATTAAGCTCCGTCCAACCAATTCCTCGTATTTCGAGGGCCAGCGCATTTGCCTGCTGAAAAATGTGTTTAGGACAATGGGCAACAACCAACTGTTGGTCATCGAATCCAAAATCGGGAAAGAAATCGTCCCGCAGCTTCAAAAAGTCGTTGGCAAACACTGGAAAAATGGAAAAATCGCATTCATTTCCTTTAATTTCGAAGGTATTTGTGCGACCAAGTCTGCCTTTCCTGAAGTTCCCTGCTATTGGCTGTCTTCCAATAAGGAGGAAGTTGTGAAGAAAATTCAGGAAATTAAGAACAACAAGCTCGACGGAGTTGATTTGAACTCAAAAATCATCGACGAGAAGTTGGTTTCCCAACTGCGGAAGGCAAATTTGGATGTTTGGTGCTGGACCGTTGATGATGCTACCGAAGCCAAACGCATGACCGACCTTAGTGTGAACGTAATTACCACCAACCGACCTACCTGGCTGAAAGAAAACCTGGATCATCAATAAATCATATCATCATGCATCGTAGAAATTTTTTACAGACAGTAGGGATGACTGCCCTAAGTGTGGTTTTATCCAACGAAATTCTGGCCGCAGCCCGACAAAATAAGAAAATAAAACCTATCGAAGGTTCCTGGTTCGAATTTCAGCACCACTCGGCTGTTGAAGGAACACCCTGGAACAAAACTCTCGAACAATTCACTGCCGAACAATGGGATGCCAAGGTAAAGGAATTGGCTGATGCCGGAATGCGCTACCTGGCCTTACTCGATGTTGCCATTTACGGGAAGACGTTTTATCCATCGTCGCTCATGCCTAAACATCAGCTAGTTTGTGAAGACCCGCTCGAAGTGGTACTATCGGCTGCCGATAAGTATGGCATCCGTTTTTTCATCAGCAACGGCTTTTTTGGCGACTGGACCAAGCCGGTATTCCTGATGAAAGACCCGGAGGTTCGTAAACTAAGATTCAAGGCAATGAACGAGGTTGCTGAAAAATATGCCCACCACAAGAGTTTTTACGGTTGGTATTATCCCAATGAAATTGGCATCAATGGCCATTACACCGATTTCTTTATCGATTATGTGAATTCTTCTTCCAAAGAAGCAAGTAAGCTGACACCCAAAGCCAAATCGCTGATTGGCCCATATGGAACACGCCACGTAAAGGCTGACGATGAATTTGTACGCCAACTTGAGCAGCTCGATGTCGATTTCATTGCTTATCAGGACGAAATTGGAGTTCAGAAAACCCGGGTGGAAGAAAGTGCGGCATTTTACGAACAACTCTACAAGCTACATAAAAAGGCGGCCAAAGCAAAACTTTGGGCCGATGTAGAAGTCTTTCGGTTCGAAGGGAAAGTGTACAACAGCGCCCTTCTGCCCGCCCCGCCCGAACGGGTGATTGCCCAATTGGAAGCAGTGTCGCCTTATGTCGAAAAAATACTGATTTACCAGTACGGCGGACTAATAAACAAACCCGGAAGCCCTGTTTTTGCCGGCCCCGAAGAATCGGTGAAACTATACAATGAATTGTTGAAATACGGATACCTTAAAAACTAGAAACTTCAAACAACTAAAATTAGAAAAAATGAAAACTCGTTTACTTTTCCTCTTAGCGATACTACTTTCAACGCTGAATATCAACTTTGCCTGCAACAAAGAAACCCAAACTCCCGATCCACGGATCGAACCTGAATACCAATCTGACAACCCGATTTCCGACCTGGTACTGATTTATGACGGAGGCCTTCACCGTAAGCCATGGACGACCGACCAGATGCGCCCCTACATTTACCGCGAAAACGCCGGGAAAACCGAGTATCTGTTCGATGGATTTCTCTTCCTTGAAATATTCGACGATAAAAAAAATGTGGAGTATTACCCCGGTTTCAAGAAAAACCCCGCAGCAAAAGCCGACTGGCAATCGTTGCTCGACACCTATTTTTGCGACCAGAAGAGCTTGGGAGCAATGGAGTCAATCATGGAAGAACTTTCCCTGAAAGGGCAAAAACCACTTCGGAAGAGGCAAGTCTTAATCAGTATCCCGACACCGATCAAAGGTTTTTGCAACTGGGGTGAGGTAAATGGCAAAACATTGGATTTTAACAATCCGTCGGATCAATTAACCGCTGTTAAATGGTATATCGACGAAACAATCCAACGCTGGAAAGAAAAAAAGTACAAGCATATTGAATTGTCAGGTTTTTACTGGGTAACCGAAGACTGTGGCTCAAACTATGCCGAAGTTGTCAAACTCACCAAACAATACATTGCCCAACAGGAGAAAAAATTCTGCTGGATACCGTATTGGAATGCCAATGGCGGCGATCACTGGAAAGAATTCGGTTTCGACTATGCCTATGAACAGCCCAACTATTTTTTCAATACAACCATCCCTTACAGCCGGTTAAACGATGCCTGCGCTTTTGGCGCCAAAAACGGGCTTGGCATGGAAATGGAATTCGATTACCGGGTTTCTAAACCCGAATTTAAGGTCAGGTTCGATGACTATGTGAAGGCTTTCACCGAAAACAATATCTGGAAACTGCGCCCAGTGGCCTATTACGAAGGTGGCGGAGCATGGGGTGGAATGGCAACCAGCACCAATGCCGAGCTAAAAAAGATGTACCAAACCCTGGGCGACATCATCGTCGAAAGACAAAAACAAGCCGATAACCGGATAAAAAATAAATAAGGCAATATAATGCGACTCATCTTCGGTTTAAAAAATACGATTTTATTCTTTGGCTTTCTCATCCTGACCTTGTTTGCCCATTGTCAGAAGGAAAACGAAATACAAACTATTGCCCCGATGACCGTAAAAAACTACGAAGGTCATATTCACATTGGCTTTTGGGGCGACGATAATAACATGCAAATCAGCTTTTACCCGTGCGGGGTCAACCAGTTGTTCGCCATCGCCAAAGTTTACTATTATTCAACCCTTGCTGACCATAAACAGGAACATGCTTCCAACGAATTCAGCTCATGTACCGATTGGGTTGGGCCCTATTATGTGTGCAGCGCTACATCGGTTAATGCAGGGCTTCCGCAGCAGTTTACCGGGGGCTGGCACGGGTCAAACGGCGACGGCACCGGATCGCCAACCGCATCGACCAGCGCAACCCGTTTTGAGGTCGACGGAAAAGAAGTAAACGGGAATTTTGAGCTGAACTGTAATCAGGTCGATTTGTACGCAACTAACCTGATTCACGGGTACGACTATTCGAAAACCAATGCAAACCTGCTAAAAGAATCGGTTCATTACACCATTAAACCAAGCCGCCAGATTGACGTTGAAGTCAGAATTGAAGCCCTGGACGATGCCGTTATTCAGCGTTATTACGGACTGCAAAGCCAGAATTTTTCCATTTTCGATCAGGTCAGCTACCTTGCCGGACAGCAGGTAATCAACACCGCCCCCATCAAGGCCGACAGCAACTGCAAAACAAATGAAGGCGTAAATACCATTTTACTGACCGGAAATAAAACACAGCATCAACTCAGGGTGGTACTGAACGTTGCGGAAGGATTAGGCGTACCTGGCAATCTGGGTGATGGCAAACCCAAAGCTTTCTCGGCCAGCTACGGAAAGTCGTATTTCAACCTGGTTAACGGCAAAGACCTGCCACTGAAAAAAGGAGAACAAGTATTTTGGAAAGGTTCTTATTTCTGGGACGAATAAAAAGCGGCTGCCTAAAAAGTCTTTTACTGGTCATCCTGAACTTGTTTCAGGATCTCCAAATTGAAATACAGACTCCGAAATAAATTCGGGGTGACTGGATTCCCGTAAATTTCGACTTTTTAGACAGCCGCTTTGCCCTAGTTGATTAACCTCCGGATAACCGGAAACATTACTTGTGCCACTCGCTGAAACCCAAGATCGGTCAGATGAACACCATCGACTGTACCTTCATTATCTTCGCCAATCAACCGGTCGGACTTAAGATAGTAAATGTGTTTGTCGTGTTTTTTCTTCTGATCTTCATAAATCCGTTTCAGAACCTGATTTTTCTCTCTCAGCAGCTGAAAGACAGTCTGGTCGAAATACATGTGCGGAAATAAAACCGTTTCGACGAGCAAAATAGGAGTCTCCGGCTTTTTGCTCCTGACTATTTCGATAAACTTTGCATACTTTTCGTTCATTTGAGCCGGAGAGACATTGGGTAAACAATCAATTACAAAGCAAGAAGCATCAATATCGGCCATAGCATCAGCCACCTCAAGGTCGAGTTGCCCGTTCCCGCTAAATCCCAAATTGATAATCTGACGGTTAAGCATTCGCGACAATTGATTGGGATAGGCCATTCCGGCCCGGGTAGCACATCCTCCCTGGGTGATGCTGGTACCGTAGAAAACCACAGGCTTTGCCTTTACGGGCGAATCGACCGATGGTTTTTGAATGGTTGCGCCGGGAATTATGCCAATTTCAAGACTCTCCAATCCATCGTATTGCGGCAGGTACAGCATATACTCCATCTCCTGTCCGGCCATATGATCAATAATAAGGGCCGTGGTTTTTTTTGCAGCAGGCCTTGCTGTGTTTACAAATTGCCATTCCCCGTTTTTACGACAATACAAATCAAGTCCTTTAATGCCAGTTGGTGTGAAATGATTCATGACAACATCACCCGAAACTTCCCAACGGGCCGCAATAGCTGCAGAATTGGTTCGAAAGCGAATGGCCATTCCACTGCAATTTTTTGACAATGACCAAACCGGTGGCCGGGTTTTACCGTTCAACCTGGCAGGTAAACGATTGTATAGGTTTTCGGTATCCGAAAAGCCTTTACCAATCAATTCAAATTCTGAAGCGTTAAAATATTTCAGACTGTCGGCCTTTGCAGCTAATCCTGTTTTGACAATGGCAAAGACCAAAAACAGACCAACGAAAAATGATTTCATGAGTTATGTTTTATAATTAAGGTACACTAAAATAGACAAAATAAACCCGGGAGACCCAGCTTAAGCCAATTTTTTTGACATTTGTGAACCACGCAGAGAAACATATAGAAAGAAAATAAAAGGTACAGCAAATTTAATGCTGTACCTTGGTTTGTTTTGGAAACCTAAACAATGGTTCGTTTTAGTTTTTTTTCTACGGAAGGGCTGCTTCCGGCCATTTCTTTTATTTGATCCGGATACTAAAATCCATCTCCATCCTGTTTTAGCAGGAATTCGGCCTGTTGCTGCTTCCCCGATTTGTCTTTCCAGCTTATCCTGTATTTTCCTTTAAATCCGCGAAAACGAATATCTCCGGTTAAACCTGGTTTTAACGTAAGGTTTGTCTTCCATTCGTGATTAATCAACTGATCAAGAGCATAATAAACAGGTTTTGGATTGAGTTCTTTATCATATAATCCTGAGAACGAAGGTTCGCCTTTTGCTGCGCCACCATCAACCACATTCCACCAGGTGATGCCCATTACCGAAGGATAGCTGAACCATAAACGATAAAGGTTGCGGGCAATTTCAGCCTGTATTTTCCAGCCTTTGGGGGTTTCATCGGGAGCTGTCACCGTCACTTCACTAATATGAATCGGTCGGTCGGCTTCTTTCAGGCAATCCAGAACGGCATAGTTTTTCCCAGGCGATAAATTATCGGCACCATCGGCAATTCGTTGAGCTTCCGAAGGGTTGAAGATGTGCATCTGCACCCCAACGTTGTTGATACGGATGCCACGGTCAATCAGGTCACGTGCAATCTCGACATATCGCCGCGAAGGCCCCCAGTGGATGTCGCAGTCGTTGATATTGAACTGAACTGTAGCGGGGAAATATTTCATCGCCCACGAGTAGGTTTTAAAGGTATAATCGTCGGGCATTAGTCCCCGGTTTGCCTGATCGATTGATTCGTTAACCACATCCCAACGTTGAATCCGGTCTTTGTAGCGTTCGGCCAGTTCTTTAACATGCGCTTCGAATAATGGTTCCATTGCCTTACGATCATCAGGCATCCATTCGGGGTGTCCCCATGTCCTCATTCCGTAAATAATGGCATGACCATTCATGTTGATCCCTTTCGATTCACAAAAAGCGACCACCGGATCGGTAGCCGGGCGTCGGTACTCATACGAACTTCCCGCAGCATAACGGGGCTTACCCTGTTGCTGTTCGAGAGTTTTCCAGTAAAAAGCAACCGTAGCCGCATTGAATAAATTGCCATAGGTATCTTCATACTTTTTGTTCTTTTCAGGGCTGCCCAGATCGCCAAAAAGGAAAATATTCCCACCGAAAAGAAACTGATGGCTGATTTGCTCGATTTTTACTTCTGATCCCTTCTTTATTCCGTTTAAATGACAAACTGCCTCTGCCTTTCGGTTCCGGTCAATTTCCTGATCAATTTTAGTCTGAACTTCCGGGTTCCAAAAATTCAGATAAGCTTCGCTCATTACAGAATTACTCACCCCTGGCCCCTGGGCGAATACGCCACCGCCAAACGACCAGGCTCCAGCTAACAATACAAAAATTAATCGTTTCATTATTACATCATTAAATAGTTATATTCCATCTCCGTCCTTTTTCAGGTAAAATTCGGCTTGTTGTACTTTTCCCGATTTGTCTTTCCAACTTACACGGTAGCGGCCTTTAAACCCGCGGAATTTCACATTCCCGTTTTCATCAGCCTTAATAGTCAGGTTGGTTTTCCATTCATGGTTGATCAGGTTATCAAGCGCATAAAACGATGGTTTTGGATCCATATTGCGGGTAAAAAGGCCCGATACTGAAGGTTCGCCTGGAGCGCCGCAATCGTCAACCACATTCCACCAGGTGATCCCCATCATCGGTTTGATACTGAACCACAAACGATACAGGTTCCGCGCAATAACCGCCTGAATCTTCATGCCCCGGTCATCATTTCCCGGCGAAGTAATTGTAATTTCGCTTAAATGAATTGGTAAACCTGCTTTCGAGATTGTCGCCATCTTATCCCAAACCTGCTGAGGGCTTTCGGTCAGTTTTCCTTCGGCAATGTCGAGGCACTGCTGCGGATTAAACAGGTGCATTTGTGAGCCCATGATATCGATCCGGCATCCGTGAGCCAAAAGGTCTTTGACCTGATTAGCGTAATTTTCATTGTTGGCATAATCGTTTATATTCAATTTTACACTTTTCGGGAACAATTTGTCAGCCAATTTGAATGTTTCATATGTATAATCACCTGGCATTAAACCGTATGCACTCTTACATACCGCGTCGCCTGTTACCGAATTTCCATGAAAATCGATAGCGCTTTCGTTTACAACATCCCAACTTTGCAGACGCCCGCCGTAATAGTTAATCAATTCGGTTACCCGCTTCTGGAAGAGCCGTTTCATCTCTTTAAAAAATACTGGCGCCAACGCTTCAATCTGGACGGGTGTCAGTTTATCGAGTTCTTCTTTGGTCAGTTTACCAATCTTTTCCTTTTCATCAGCTGGGCAAAATTGATCGTACAACCATTCGGGGTGCTGCCATTTACGGTTTCCCCAGATTATCGTGTGCCCGTGCAGGCGAATACCTTTGCTCTCGCAAAATGCTACCACCTGATCAGAAGATGGTCTTCTCCAGTGTGGTTCTTCCTTGGGTTCTTTCACACCGTTCCAATATTCTTCCGTATCCCAATATTCTTCGCGGAATCGTGGACGATTAGGCTGCATTTCAAATTTCTTCCAGTAAAACGCGATAGTAGCCGAATTAAAAAGAGTACCATACAAATCCTTGTATTTTTGATTTCTTTCTTTCGTGCCCAACTGATTGAAATTGAAGATATGTGCCCCAAAAATAAAATCGTGCGAGAGTTGTTCTACCTTAATTTCTGAGCCTTTTGGCAAATTTTTCAACTGAAGTACTGCATCAGCCTTCCGGTTTTGATCAATGTCCCGATCGACTTTTGCCTGGACATCGGGGTTCCAGAGCTTCCAGTAAGCTTCGCTCATTACGCTATTCTCTTCCTGCTCCACTTTCAACCTCTTCGGATCTTTCCCTGCTGTTTGAGCCTTTATTTGACCAAAGCAACATATGGCGATTGCCAGACATAAAAATTTAAGCTTCATAAATATTGATTTAGTTGGTTATAAAATTTCTTTTTTTTGAATATTTCTCACTTTAGCTTGATTGACTGCATTTTTGAATTCCAGGCTCCTACGTTTAATACAATGTTTTTCCCGACACGCTCCTCTCTCCAGAGAACATTCACCTCAATTTCGCGGGATTCGCCAGGAGCCAGCCAGAAATAATTATCGGTTGCATAAAAAGCCCGTTTAACACCGGCAATGTCGATATTGGTCATAAAAGCAGGCACTTTACCAGTATTTGTAATTTTTATCTTTACCTGGCTCCTTTCAGTGGATATTGATTTATTAGCCAGTATTTCGGCACTGAGTTTGGCCTGTGTTTTCGCTACGGTTGGCTTTAACCATGGCCCTTTGTTCAGGGTAATCCAGGGAATTGGCTCATTTACATACTTGTCGTGAAATACCTGATCTTCCATTTGTTTCAGAACCCGTGGGTAATAAAGCGAGCGGGAGATCAGTTCGCCGTTACTGTTATGCAGTTCGGCAACAACAAATAAAAAACGGTCGCGGTAATCCATCGGGATTTGATATTCGCCCAGGTTCGCCTGAGTTACCAATGGCCCCTCAGAAACATTAACATTAGCCTCATTATTCCAAAGCGGTTTAAATGTATCGTCGTAAACAGCTACCGAAATCTTTCCAGCGATAGCAACTGTACCAGCATGCGTAATTTTACCGGTAAGCCCGAATCGTTCGCCTGCTCCCCAAACCAACCGTTGCAAATCAATGGCAACATGGGTAGGCTCGTAAGTACGTTTCAGGAAATAATATGGAGCCGATGCCTGCCCAAACCAATCCATGGTTTGAATTGCAATAACGGGCCAGGGCCTTTTATAAACCCAGGGCATCAATCCTGTTGTAATCGGGTAATTTCCCTGCATTTTTTCAGAAAACAACTGGTAAAATTCTCCGGCACCAATTTGCGTTGCTTCGGTAATCGACTCAATTGAAGGGTTCGACATGTCGTTGATATGCGAAGCACGGCTCAACATACGCGGTACCCGGCTCGGACCATATTCGGTGAAATGATGGATAAACTCGGGATGATTCTGATAAAAGTTTTTATCCCACATTTTCCCCAGATCGACAAATTCCTTGTTGTCAACCAGTTCGTAAAACAAACTGACTTCGGGCATGCTGTGCATCCCTGTTTCCGACACCCAGGGTTCGAATTTGTAGTTTTTGTTGTACCAACAAGGGTCCATGTCGGGATAGGTATGCATGCAGCCATCATCAGGAGTAGTACGTACAAAAAACCGGGATTTATCGAAAATATCGAGATTACGCTCGATGATACCAATAGATGCCGTATTTCCGAACGAATATGGATTGAACTCATTTCCACCACACCAAACAACCAATGATGGTTCGTTTCTCAGGCGGAAAATATTTTGTACAACCTGGGCTTCCCATACGTCCTGCGGATAATCAGGTGTATCCTGATTCCCGATCGGAAAATCCTGCCAGACCATTAGGCCAAGTTCGTTGCACAGCTTGTAAAATTCGTCGGTTTCAATCAGGCCTCCTCCCCATACCCGGATAAGCTGAATGCCCATATTCCGTGCAGCTTCGAGCGCCCAGCGGTATCGCAATTCCGGAAGGTCGAGTAACAGGTCGGCTGGCATCCAGTTCATGCCCTTTACAAACAACTTTTTGCCGTTGACCACAAACTGCCAGTTTTCCCAGCGGTCGGCCGTACGTGGTCCCTGAGTAGCAATCCGGTCAATGGTACGGATTCCATAATCGAAGTTTAACTGATCGACCGGAGCGCCGTTTTTCTTTAAAGAGATTCGAACCTGGTAAAGATTTGGATCTCCCAACCCGTTAGGGTACCATAGTTTCGGATCGGAAATAACAATATCTTCTGCAAGCCAATTTGTTCCCTTATACAAATCGGGAGTAAAAGTCCGGTTAAAAACAGGTTTTCCCTGAAATAGAAACTCACAAACAACATCCAGTTTATCGGTCACCTTGATAAAAGAATCACCCTTTTCGTTCGGCTGATGAACAATCGTATTGTTCCATGGGTGCAATTTTTTGTTAAGCGAAGTAATGCCGGCTAAAATTTCCATCGACAACTGAATCGTGGCCTTTCCGTTCGAAATTTCTTTTGTGACCAGGTAAGGCCGTTCAAGATGGTACTCGGGTAATATCTCGATACGGGCACCCTGCCACATTCCTACCGTGAAAAATGCTTCAGTTCCCGATCCGCCTGAGATTATCCAAGGTTTGATAATCTTTCCACTGGCGCGCGGGTTAAATCCCTTCACTTTCGAATAATCGTATTCGCCAACACTCGTACGGGGCAGGCTCTCGACATCGGTAGCTCGGTTTCCCCAATTCCCGGCCTTTACTTCAACCGTGATTTTGTTTGAACTACCAAATTTTGTCAACCGGGTAATGTCGATTACCGGACCTCCAAACATACCTTCGTGTATGCCAGCCAGGCTGTCGTTCACCCAAACTTTCGAAAAATAGTCGATCCCATCGAAGCACAACATAACAGAACATCCTTTTGCTGAAACAGGAACCTGCACTTCTTTCCGGTAATACCAGGCTTTTTCTTCAATCCAGCGATATTGAGTCGAATTTTTATGTGCATATGGATGCGGTAGCTTCCCGGCCTTGTAATACGACCAGTGCACCGAATTTGGAACCTGAGTTTCAAAGGGATCTTTTCGATTTTTCAGTTCACTAACATTCGAAACAGGAGCATCCATATACGAGAGCTCCCAGCTTCCCGCCAAATCGATGTGTTGGTCCTCTTGAACCCGAGGGTTGATCCAGTATGGTTGCCACAACTTTGCCGGGGATTGGGCAAAATCATTCTTATTCAGCACGACAAGAAAGAAAAGCATCAGGAAATAATACTGTAGCTGATTTTTTTTCACTTCAGATTGGGTTAGTCAATTTACTATAAACTATAAACTTACATAAAAAATAACCCGGACAAGTGTTTGCCCGAGTTATAATTATAATAATAAATTATTAATATCCAGGATTTTGGTCAGTTGTCGGACTTATTTTTGAATTGTAACTTAACTCAGCAACCGGAATTGGCCATAAAAATTGTTTATCGGCAACATCCTTACCTGTATTCGCTTTGATAATTGACTTAAGTTTTGCCGAACCCAAACGTTTCAGGTCGAACCAGCGTTTCCCTTCGCAAGCGGTTTCATAGCAACGTTCTTTTATTACGAGGTCGATAAATAAATCCTTATCATAATCAGACACCTTAAAATCAACTGGCGACACAGTCAACGGATCGTACCCGTAAGCCCGGCGATGAACCATATTCAACCGTTCCACAGCATCGGCAGAGACTTTACCGGTTGCCCTGCATTCAGCTTCTGCACTCAAAAGCAATACATCTCCATACCTGTAAACCGGAACGTCATTGGCGTTGGCACTGGCTGAAGGAGCCGCCGGATCGATAAATTTTAAGGTAAGTAACGAAGTGGTACCCAGACCAATGTTCCAGTTGTACCATAAACCACGGCGAAGGTCGGCTTGGTTCCAGTTCTTAATGATCGGGTTTTTGTCGCTATCAGTATAAATTCCATAATAACCGCCTCCACCGCAAAGTTTCGATCCTGGGTGGTGCAGCATCATGGTATATGATTGTCCATTTTCGTGGCTAAATTTAATATAGAATACTTCTTCGGCAGTTGACACCACATCAACGCCGAAAATCTTGTAATAATCATTGACCGTTTTTACCGGCACCAGTGAGTATTTTTTAGAGGCAATCACCTCGGCTGCTTTACTGGCAGCCTCAGCATTCATTCCCTTGTAAAAATAAACATCGGCAAGTAATGTTTTGGCAGTCCATTTTGATGCACGTCCCGGTGCCGATGGGCTATCGGGTAAATTAGTTTCAGCCTCTTTTAAATCGGCTACGATTAACTGATATACATCAGCTTCCGAACTGCGCCCCACTTCAAGTACGTCGTAGTTGGCTTCAGTGCGGATTGGTACACCAGCCCAATTCCGGACCAAAAGGAAGTACGAAAAAGCACGCAGAAATTTAGCCTCAGCTACACTTTGCGATTTGTCAGTCGCGTTCAACTGGGCCCCCTTAGGGGCATTCATTATAACAATATTTGCATTGCGGATACTGCGGTAAACATCAGTCCAAACACCATCGGTACGACCGATATTGGTTGCATTTAAGCCCTGAAAGTCGCTGTTAATTGCCCAGCTTCCCCGTCCATATTGGTAATCGGTAAAACATTCAATCAGCGAGATATAATTCATACCAAATACGTTACCTGTGCGTAATGGGGCATAAATGGCGGCAATAGCCGATTCCATTTCCAATTTTGTATTGTAGAAAGTCTCAACAGCGATCGATTTGGGTTTCTCAACCAGGGCATCTTCGCAGGAGAACAAAGCCAACAGCAGGATTAAGGATATTATCTTTTTCATTGTGAATAATTTTACGGGTTAAAAACCTACTTTAATACCAATCGTAACCGTTTTGGAAGTCGGATATGTATAATAATCCATTCCCTGGTTAAGTGAATTTGATCCTCCCTGAGAATTTACATCCGGATCGAACCACGAGTATTTTGTAAACGTAAGCAAGTTCTGGCCACTAACATAAATCGAAGCATTCTTCAACCAACTGATATTTGTCGCTTTAACCGGGACATTGTATGCAAGTTGAATATCACGTAACCTTAAATACGAACCATCCTCAATCAGACGCTCTGAAAAGTTCATATTCAGTTTATTGGTTATTTTGGGGTATTTGGCATTGGTATTTTCAGGAGTCCAGTGGTTATAATATACTTCCTTTAACATATTCAGCCCGTAACCATAATCAAGGGTATTGCAAATTGCACTTACGTTGGCAATATCATTTCCATACGAACCCTGCCAGAACATCGTTAACTCGAAGTTCTTAAACGACATGGTTGAGTTTAACCCATAGATGAAATCAGGGTTTGGATCACCAATAATCGTACGGTCGGCCGGAGTAAACAGTCCATCTTTGTTAAAGTCTTTATATTGCGGCATACCGTTGGCATCGTATCCGTTGTCCTGATATCCGTAGAACATACACATGGGTTCGCCCTCACGCAAAAGGTTTTGAATGTTGTTAATAAATACAACTCCAACACCACCGCTCAAAATATCCTGGCCATTGTACAATTTTATGACTTTCGATTTATTAAAAGCGATGTTCGCATTGATATCCCATTTAAACGGACCTTTAAAAATACCGGCATCAAGCGTAAACTCCAATCCGTTATTTCTTATCTGGCCAACATTCTGGATGGTTTGGGTGAAACCTAAAGTCGGCGGCAATTGAACAGTGTTAAGCAAATCCCTGGTATTTTTGATGTAATAATCGGCCGATAATCTGAACCGTCCTTCCAGTACGGCCACATCCAGACCAAAGTCAGCTTGTTCGGTTGTTTCCCATTTCAAATCGCCGGGCAAAGAGGTTCCCGGAGCAAACGTATTGTATTGTGTTTTCCCGAAAACAGTTTTTCCTGAGGCCAACTGATTTAAGGTGGCATATGCACCAATAGCCTGGCTTCCGGTTAAACCCCAGCTGGTTCTCAGCTTTAAATCTGAAATAATTGGTATATTTTCCATGAAACGCTCATTTTTGACCCTCCATGCAAAAGCGCCTGATGGGAAATAGCCCCATTTACCTCCTTCGCTGTACTTCGACGAACCATCGGCACGGAAACTAGCCGTAAACAGGTACTTGTTATCGTAGGTGTAATTTATCCTGCCCAAATATGACATCAGCGTTGACTTTGAATAATAAGTACTTGGAATGCCCGGAGTCCCTGCTGCCGAAAGATTAGCGGTTTCGGTAATATCGCTCAAAAAACCGGTTCCACTGCCCGACAATCCTTTAGAAACTCCATCTTCATAGGTAAACCCGGCTAAAGCCGACAGGCTGTGTTTTTCGTTGATCGTTTTTACATAACTGACCGTATTTTCATTCAGTATACCGGTGTATTGAGAAGTAGAAACACCTGCATATCCCTGCGAATTCAGGAATTTCAACGATTGGTAATAATCCGAACGAGAATCATTATTCTCGATGCCCCCAAAAATTTTGACTGTTAAACCTTCGATAGGCCTGAAGAAAACCGAAGCATTGGCCTGTACGATATTTGCGACAGAATTATCATCTGTTTCGTTAAGGTAATTCAACGGGTTATAAATCGCATTCGAAATGAAAGGATAAGCTGTCATTAAGTTGCGGTATGTCCCATCTTCGTTGTATGGAGTGAGTGTTGGCGGAGCCGATACAATTGCACTTATCAACGATCCTCCGCGGTTACCACCGCTCGAGTTTTCTTTGTTGGTTTCGTTTTTGGTGAGTTTAACCCCGTATTCAATAGCAAAGGTTTTACTTATTTCATGTTTTAAATTGGCGATCAACGAGTAACGGTTATAATCACTGTTTTTAATAATCCCCTCATTACTGTCCCATTAAAATCTAAAGAAGTTCTTTGAAATATTTGAAATTTAGT
>DAOQAB010000074.1:11896-17893 GCA_035353695.1 Prolixibacteraceae bacterium | reverse complement strand
GCCGAAATAAAAGGTGTTCAACCTAACCAGATTTTCCTTGGAAATGGCAGCGATGAACCCATCGACCTTGTTTACCGGGCTTTTGCCGTTCCAACCGTTGATAACGTGGTAATTATGGAACCATCGTATGGGATGTACACTGTGGCAGCCGACATCAACGACATCGAAATCCGCAAAGTCCTGCTCAACGACGAATACCAGATCGAAGCTTCCAAATTACTGGAAGCCACCGATGAACACACCAAACTAATCTTCCTGTGCTCGCCCAACAATCCGACATCAAACAGCCTCGACCGCGATGAGATGGTGAAAGTAATTACCGGTTTTAATGGAATTGTGATTGTAGACGAAGCCTATATCGACTTTGCCCCCGGCACAACCCTTTTGCCCGACCTGGACAAGTACCCCAACCTGATTGTGCTTCAAACCTTCTCGAAAGCATGGGGATTGGCCGGAATACGTCTGGGGATGGCTTTTGCCTCGCCCGAAATTGTTGCGGTGCTGAGCCGGATCAAATATCCCTACAATATCAATGCACTCACACAACAACGTGCAATGCAATCTCTTGAAAATGTAGAACAAAAAGATACCTGGGTGAAAACCATCATTACCGAACGGGCAAAGCTGACTGAAGAGCTGAAGCAATTCCCGTTTGTTCAGAAAATTTACCCCAGCAATGCCAACTTCCTGTTGGTAAAAATGGACGGTGCCCGCGAAAAATTTGAATATTTGATGGATTCCGGTGTCATTGTGCGCGACCGTTCGAAAGTAGCACTTTGCGAAGGAAGCCTGCGCATCACAGTGGGTAGTCCCGAAGAAAATACATCACTGATCGAAATTCTATCAGAACTATCCTAATGAGCTTGCTAAAAATTGAAATACCCTATGAAATCGATTCTCCGGAAAGGACACTTTTTCACAAAGAGATACTTCTAAAGAAGAAATTCATGCGAGAATTGTATCTGGAATGGTATCGTTTCTTTAAAAAATCATTTGAAGGGTTGCCCGCCGGGAAAAAAATTGAGATTGGCTCAGGAGGAGGTTTCCTGAAGGATGTCATATCCGAAGTAATCACTTCCGATATAATTCCACTACCAACCAACGACTTAACTCTATCAGCCCTTGATATGCCCTTTGCCGACAATGAGTTAAGCGCCATTGTAATGATTGACACATTTCATCACCTACCCGACTGTGAACAATTTTTGAGAGAAGCCGACCGCACATTAGTCAAAGGGGGGAAAATTATAATGGTTGAACCAGCCAATTCTTGCTGGGGAAGGTTTATCTATCAAAATTTTCACCACGAACCATTTAATCCAAAGGGAGACTGGACTTTCCCCTCAACCGGACCTTTAAGTGGTGCCAACGGAGCTCTGCCATGGATCATTTTTCAACGAGACAGAAGTCTTTTTGAGAAGAAATTTAGTCGGCTTAAAATCGTGAAAATGAAAAATCATACGCCGCTACGTTATTTACTTAGCGGAGGATTTACCTTAAAACAGCTGATGCCCGGTTTTATGTATAATCCGGTAAAATTGTTCGAGAGAATTTTATCGCCGATACAGGCATTTTCAATGTTTACAACAATTGTAATTGAAAAAAAATGAAATTATGAAGAAAGCCTTATTCATCGACCGCGACGGGACTCTGGTCATTGAACCACCAGTTGATTACCAGCTCGACAGTCTGGAAAAACTGGAGTTCTACCCGGGAGTATTCCGGAATATGCACTTTATTGCCAAAAACCTCGACTACGAACTGGTAATGGTAACCAATCAGGATGGTTTGGGAACCGCATCATTCCCCGAAGAGACCTTCTGGCCTGCACACAACAAAATGCTGAAGGCTTTTGAAGGTGAAGGTGTTGTATTCAACGACATCGTCATCGACCGCACCTTCCCCGAAGAGAATGCACCAACAAGGAAACCGCGAACCGGATTGATGGGAAAATACATGGATGGCAGCTACGACCTTACTAAAAGCTACGTCATTGGCGACCGTTTGACCGATGTCGAACTGGCCAAAAACCTTGGCTGCAAAGCCATCTGGATAAGCGATCAACCCGACGAATTGCTGGCCGAAAAGGGTATTTCGGAGGTTTGCGTACTGAAAACCACCAGTTGGGACGATGTGTATGCCGAAGTAGCCAAAACCGATCGCACCGCATCGGTACGCCGTACAACCAAGGAAACCGACATCGATGTGTGGCTCTATCTGGACGGAACCGGTAAAACCAACATCTCGACCGGACTTGGCTTTTTCGACCACATGCTCGACCAGATTGGCCGCCACTCGGGCATCGATTTAAAAGTGATTGTAAAAGGCGATCTCGAAGTAGATGAGCACCACACCATTGAAGATACAGCACTTGCATTGGGTGAAGCTTTTCTGAAAGCACTGGGAAACAAACGGGGCATCGAACGTTATGGTTTTTGCCTTCCAATGGACGATTGCCTGGCTCAGGTGGCTATCGATTTTGGTGGTCGCCCGTGGCTTGTCTGGAATGCGAAATTCACTCGTGAACGGGTTGGCGACATGCCCACCGAGATGTTCCTGCATTTCTTTAAGTCGTTCAGCGATGCGGCAAAATGCAACCTCAACATCAAAGCCGAAGGACAAAACGAGCACCACAAAATTGAAGGCATCTTCAAAGCATTGGCTAAATCCATCAAAATGGCCATACGAAGGGATGTGTTCAACTTTGAGTTACCTTCAACTAAAGGAGTGCTTTAAACACGAAGGACACAAAGGTTTTTCACAAAGTAACACAATGGAAAATAATCGATTACAAAGACAATATGGACAGAGAAGAGATTTTTAAGAAAGTTCTTGACTGTGCTTTTGAGGTTCATACAAACATAGGCCCCGGATTATTGGAAAGTGTATACGAAGAATGCCTAATTTTTGAACTTCTAATGGCTGGACTGCATGTTGAAAAGCAAAAATGCCTTCCTTTGACATACAAAGGACTTGAATTGGAAAGCCATTTAAGAATTGACCTTCTGGTAGAAAACCAGATTATTATTGAATTAAAAGCAGTTGAAGATTTGACCGATGTACATTTGGCACAAACCTTAACTTATCTTAAGTTATCGGGATGTAAACTGGGGCTTCTGGTAAACTTCAATGTTAAACATTTAAAAAACGGAATTAAACGAGTAATAAGATAAGAAAAAACACAAAGGACACAAATAAAATATTCTTCATTACCTCCGTGAAAAATCTTTGAGGACTTTGTGTTTAAAACCATACAACTATGACTATAGATAAAAGCAAATCAACCGCTATCCTTCTGATTCACTGTCCCGATAAGAAAGGACTTCTGGCGTTGGTAACCGAGTTTATCAACACCAATAACGGGAACATCCTTTACCTCGATCAGCATGTCGACCGCGAGGAAAAGCTTTTTTACATGCGTGTGGAATGGGATTTGGAAAACTTTGAAATTCCAAAGGACAAAATTGCCGACTACTTCGCAACCCTTATCGCACACAAACACGAGATGAAATTCGAACTTCATTTCTCGGAAGAAAAGCCCCGCATGGCAATCTTTGTATCAAAAATGTCGCACTGTTTGTACGACCTTCTGGCCCGTTACACGGCAGGGGAATGGAATGTGGAGATCCCGGTAATCATCAGCAACCATCCCGATATGGCCGATGTTGCCCGTCGATTTGATATTGAATTCCATGTGTTTCCTGTCAACAAGGACAACAAAGATGAATTGGAAGCTCAGGAGCTGGCCCTTCTTGAAAAATACAAGATCGATTTCATTGTGCTGGCCCGTTACATGCAAATCATTTCAGATCAATTCATTCTGCATTACCCCAACCGGATTATCAATATCCACCATTCGTTCCTTCCGGCGTTTGTCGGGGCCAAACCCTACCACGCAGCTTACGAACGCGGGGTAAAAATCATCGGTGCGACCAGCCATTATGTAACAACAGAGCTCGATGCCGGGCCTATCATCAAACAAGATGTGGCACGGATTAGCCATAAAGACACCGTAAACGATTTGATTGCCAAAGGCCGAGACCTCGAAAAAATTGTTCTTTCAAAAGCAGTGGCCAAACACATCGATCATAAAATACTGGTATACAACAACCGGACTGTGGTTTTTAGTTAATTAGATATGAAGAAAATCATTCTCTTTTTGTCATTGGGTATAGCAATCTGTGTCACACAGGCGCAAATCATCCAAAAAGAAATTCCGGCTGATTACGGATACCTTGTAAATCTTGGTCAAACCGTTCCCGATTTCGACATTGTTTTGCTCGACGGAACCCAAACCAACATGCAAGCGTTGCGCGGTAACGTGGTGATGCTGCAATTCACGGCCAGTTGGTGCAGTGTATGCCGGAAAGAAATGCCCCATATAGAAAAGGAAATCTGGCAAAAACATAAGAACAACCCACGTTTTGCCCTCTATGGGATCGATTTGAAAGAAGTTAAGGAGACAATTGCCCAATTTCAAAAGCAGACAAAAATCACCTACCCGCTGGCCCTTGATCCTGACGGAAAAATATTTTTCACTTTTGCCGCTCAGGATGCAGGTGTAACCCGCAATGTGATTGTGGACAAATCGGGCAAAATTGTCTATATGACCAGGCTTTATAAAGAAGAGGAGTTCGATGAAATGAAAAAAGTAATCGAAGGATTACTTTCTGACGGGAAATAAAAATTTGTAGCGCATAGGGGAATCGAACCCCTGTTTTCGGAATGAGAATCCGACTTCCTAACCGTTAGAAGAATGCGCCGGTTTTGATTCGCGACAAAAATATAAAAATGTTGACGATTGTTATCGAATAAGCAAAAAAATAAAACATGAACATTGTAATCATTAAATACAATGCCGGGAACATCGAATCGGTCAATAATGCGTTGATGCGATTAGGTGTTTCAGCCGAAATCACTGCTGATCCGGTAAAGATTATGGCTGCCGACAAAGTGATCTTCCCGGGAGTTGGTGAGGCCAGTACCACCATGGCCTACCTGAAAGAGCACAAACTCGATGTGTTGATCCGCAGCCTGAAACAACCGTTCTTGGGTATCTGCCTGGGTCAGCAATTGATGTGCTCTCATAGCGAAGAAGGCGATGTGGAATGCCTTGGCATTTTTGACGAAAAGGTAAAGCTCTTCCGTCCCGAGCCTGGTCAGGAGTATATCACCAAAGTACCACACATGGGCTGGAACAGTATTTATAACCTGAACAACCCCATCATGTCGCCCGAAATAGAGAATCAGTACGTCTACTTTGTACACTCTTACTATGTTGAAGTGGGCGAACACACCATTGCCACCTGCGATTACATCAACCCGTTCAGTGCGGCGTTGCATAAGAATAACTTTTACGCTACGCAGTTTCACCCGGAGAAAAGCCAGAAAGCGGGTGCAAAGATTTTGGAGAATTTTTTGAAGATTTGAAAATAAAGGTTCCCTTTAGATATGTTCTGAAAAATGTGATATATTTACACAAATTCGAACCAATAAATGTGATAAAATAGCATAAAGTGAAACGAAAAATTGAAAGTGAGCTTCTGGTATGGAAAGAAAAGGCCAACAAAATGCCTCTGATTATTTCAGGAGCAAGACAAGTTGGTAAAACATACTCCGTACTTTCGTTTGGAAATGCAAATTATCGAAATGTTGCTTACTTCAACTTCGAGAGCAATCATGAAGTTCAAAAAATTTTCAACATTGATCTGAATCCCAGACGTATCTTAAGGGAACTTTCGGTTATTGCCGGAAATCAGATATTACCCGCAGATACTTTAATTTTTTTTGATGAAATACAGGCCTGTGAACCAGCGTTGACTTCTCTCAAATATTTTCAGGAAGAAACACCGGAATATCAAATTATTGCAGCCGGAAGTCTGTTGGGAGTAGCTGTTAATCGCAAACAATATTCGTTTCCTGTAGGAAAAGTTGAATTAATGACGATGTTCCCTATGGATTTTGAAGAATTCCTTTGGGCTAATAATCAGCATACAG
>DAOQAB010000074.1:0-11796 GCA_035353695.1 Prolixibacteraceae bacterium | reverse complement strand
GAAAATAAAAAATTCCAATATAGATTAATTAAATCCGGAGCAAGAGCCATTGAATACGAATCTGCACTCGATTGGCTCCATGCAGCCGGTATTGCCTATAAGTGCATCAAAACGAATGAAGGCAATTTCCCTTTGAGCCTTTACGCAACTCCAGAGTCATTCAAAATTTACCTTTCAGATGTTGGGTTGCTTTGTTCAAAACTGGGGATTTCACCTATTTTTATCCTCGGTAATTTGTCGGGATTCAACAACATCAAAGGAGCTTTGACTGAAAACTACGTAATGAATTCACTGACAACAAATGGATTGAACACCTATTATTGGGAATCAAAAGGCAAAGCCGAACTTGATTTCTTAATACAAAAAAACGACGGCAACATTATCCCAATTGAAGTTAAATCCTCAGACAATGTAAGGGCAAAAAGCCTGAATCAATACATTGCCAAATACAATCCGGTTTATTCAATCAGAATATCGACTAAAAACTTCGGATTCGACAACAACATAAAATCAGTACCTCTCTACGCGGTGCATTGCATCAAAAACGAATAAAACAGAATACGATGATAACCATTATTCCAGCAATAGACCTAATCGACGCCAAGTGTGTCCGCCTTTCGCAGGGCGACTACAACCAGAAAACCGTTTACAACGAAAACCCGTTGGAAGTGGCAAAAATGTTTGAAGGCGCCGGCATTAAACGACTTCACTTGGTCGACCTCGACGGGGCAAAAGCCAAACACATTGTGAATTACAAAGTACTCGAAACCATCGCGTCGAAAACCAAACTGGTGATTGACTTTGGCGGCGGGCTGAAAAGCGACGACGACCTGCGCATTGCTTTCGAAAACGGAGCCAGCATGGTTACCGGCGGCAGCATTGCCGTAAGGGACCGCGATGCATTTCTTGGCTGGATCGAAAAATACGGCCCCGAAAAAATCATTCTTGGCGCCGATGCCAAAGACAAAATGATTGCCGTTAGCGGCTGGCAGGAGGTGTCTGAACTTCCGATTCTCGATTTCATTGAAAGCTACACCAGCTGCGGCATTCAAAAGGTCATCTCAACCGATATTACCCGCGACGGGATGCTTACCGGTCCAAGCATCGACCTTTACAAAGAAATAATGGCGAAATTTCCGAGTCTGGAACTCATTGCCAGCGGAGGAATTGCCACCATGAAGGACATTTACGAGTTGGATGAAATGGGCGTTCCGGGTGTCATCACCGGGAAAGCCATCTATGAGAATAAAATATCCCTTCAAGAAATTGAAGATTTTCAAAAAAGAAACAGTTAACCTTTTTAGGTTAATTATTGCATTTTTAACCTTTTTAGGTTAATTCTTATTTAATATAAATTCACTCTGCGGTCTCTGTGTCATCTCTGTGCCCTCTGTGTTTAAAATAAAAGACCATGCTTGCAAAACGAATCATACCTTGCCTTGATATTAAAGACGGTCAGACCGTGAAAGGCATCAACTTTGTCGGGATTAAAGCCGTGGGCGATCCCGTGGAACTGGGCGCACTGTATGCCGAGCAGGGCGCCGACGAACTGGTTTTCCTCGACATCACCGCCACGCACGAAGGCCGTAAAACCTTTGTTGAATTGGTGAAACGAATAGCCCGCGAAATCAACATCCCGTTTACGGTAGGTGGAGGAATCAGCGAGTTGAAAGATGCCGAAGCGCTATTGAAAGCCGGTGCCGACAAGATCTCGATCAATTCATCGGCAGTGCGCAACCCAAAACTGATCGACGACCTGGCGCTTAACTTCGGGACTCAGTTCGTAGTGGTGGCTATCGATGCCAAAAACTACGATGGCCGTTGGACGGTAACCGTGAACGGAGGTCGTATTCCAACCGAAAAAGAGCTGTTTAGTTGGGCCAAGGAAGCCGAAGATCGCGGAGCAGGCGAAATCCTTTTCACCTCGATGGATCATGACGGCACCAAAAACGGTTTTGCGAACGAGGAACTCGCTAAAATGGCCGGTATGCTGAAAATACCGATCATCGCTTCGGGAGGTGCCGGGAACATGGATCACTTCGTGGATGTGTTCACCAAAGGCAAAGCCGACGCCGGATTGGCTGCCAGTATTTTCCACTACAAGGAAATTGCCATCCCCGATTTAAAAATGTTTTTGAAAAACAAGGGAATACCGGTAAGGTTGTAGCTATTGGCTGATGGCTTATAGCGGTGAAACGTATAACATCTGCATTTATCAAAATAAAAGAAAAAAACAGCCATTAGCCATTAGCTCATGGCCATAAGCAAAAAAAAGTACAAACCAGCCTCCAACCATTAGCTATTGGTTTTAAGCAATTAAAAATTCAACCCAGCTTTTAGCCATAAGTCGATGGTTAGAAGCAAAAAACACTCTAGTTTATGAAAGATTTCAAAAAATTAGACGTTTGGCAAAGAGGCATTAAAATAGTAGAATTGGCCTATTTATTAACGAAAAAATTACCAAATGAAGAACGGTTTAATTTAGTCAGTCAGATTAATCGTTCTGCTGTTTCTATCCCTTCAAACATTGCAGAAGGCAGTTCCAGAAAAAGCGAAAAAGACTATTTTAGATTTTTGGAAATCGCTTTGGGAAGCTGTTTTGAATTAGAAACACAAATCATCATTTTGAACGTGTTGGATTTTGCAAAAGAACAAGACACGCATCAAATTCTTGAATGCATTGAAATTGAAGAAAAACAACTATTTTCATTCATGGGCCTTTTAAATAAATAATTTAGTTGAAACTATTAGCGTTAAACTATAGGCAATTAGCTATCAGTCATAAGCTAATAGCTATTGGCCATCAGCAAATTTAAGTACAAAACAGCCATAAGCCATAAGCTATTGGCCTTAAGCGAAATATTATGGAAACATTAACACAAAATCAGCAAGACATTCTGTTCCTGACACAGCTTCAGGATTTTATCGACAAACGAAAAGAAGAGATGCCCGAGGGCTCGTATACCACCTCGCTTTTTAAGGCTGGCACCCGGAAAATTACCCAGAAAGTGGGCGAAGAAGCGGTTGAGACCGTAATTGGCGCCATGGCCAACGACGACGAAAACTTTCTGTACGAAGGTGCCGACCTGCTTTACCATCTGATCGTTCTGTTAACCTACAAAGGATATCGGATTGAAGACCTGGCCAGGGAACTAAAGAGCAGGCACAAATAGGACTAAGGTCAACATCAATTCCCGTAAGGAAAATTTAAAGTTTAGATAATGCGTTTTAAGACATGTTTCAAAAATAAAATCGGATTTTTGCGGCCTCAATAAAAGGTAATTAACAGATAAGCATGGCTGTTTCAAACAAAGCAATTCAAATCAGAAGAGAGATACAGGAGCGTATCGCACAACTGATATTCAACGAAACGTTGCTCGACGAGATTGACAAAATTCCCATGAAAATGCGTCCTCGCGGAAGTGAAAGTTTTCGTTGCTGTATTTACCGCGACCGTGCTCTGATCAAGTACAAGATCATGGCGATGCTGGGCTTTGAATGTACCAGCGAAGCCGACGAACTTAGCCCTCTCTCCGATTTTGTTTTGCAGAGTTTTGTCAAAGCAGCCAGCGATCGCGAAATTATGCGGGTGGTTGAGGAGGTTTGCCACGGCTGCCAGCAGAATAACTATGTTGTCACCAACATGTGCCGTGGGTGTCTTGGCCGTCCCTGCGAGGTAAACTGCCCGAAAGAAGCGATTAATTTTGTTGGTGCCCGCGCCATGATCGATCACCAAAAGTGCGTCAGTTGCGGAATTTGCGAAGGCGTTTGTCCTTACCATGCCATTATTTATGCCCCGGTACCTTGTGAAGAATCATGCCCCGTAGGCGCCATCACTAAAAGCGAAACAGGAAAAGAGATCATCGATTTCGACAAGTGCACTTACTGTGGCAAGTGTGTTATTGCCTGTCCATTTGGTGCTATTGTTGAAGAATCGCACCTGTTCGACCTCATTTTCAGCATTAAAAGAAAGAAGAAAGTGGTTGCCCTGTTAGCGCCATCGGTGGCTGCACAGTTTAAATGCAGCTTGCCTCAAATGAAAAAAGCACTACTTCAGATTGGCTTCCACGAGGTGATTTATGTTGCTGAAGGTGCCGATTTAACCGCTCAACAGGAAGCTCAGGAATTCGTCGAAAAAGGAGGAAACCTGTTAACCACCTCCTGTTGTCCTTCCTTTGTCAACATGATTGAAAAGCATGTTCCCACACTGAAAGGACATGTTTCGCACACCCCTTCGCCAATGGTTTTTGCTGCAAGACTGTCGAAACAACGATACCCCAATGCAAGAACCGTGTTTGTCGGGCCATGTATTGCTAAAAAAGCCGAATCGTTCAGCGTAAGCGAAATCGACATGGTCATCAATTTTGAAGAATTGGATGCTATGTTGCTTGCCTGCAAAATCGATCCGGGGGTATTGGAAGTTGAAGCAGCAAAAATTGAAGCATCTGCCGAAGCCTGGGGGTTTGCCCAAACCGGAGGTGTACTGGAGGCGGTAAAAAAACAGATTGGAGAAGGAATCGAGTTAAAACCTCTCGTCATTAACGGCATTGATAAAAAATCGATCAAACTCCTGGGAACCCTGTCTAAAGGAAATCAATACAACTTTGTAGAAGGGATGAGTTGCGAAGGCGGATGCGTTGGTGGATGTTACATGAATATCAAACCGCAGGTCGCCCAAACCCGAATCAATAAGGTGAAGGAACAAATAAACACAGAAAAAGAGCTATAGCAAAGAGAGTTCATTCAATGGCAAGGTAAAGTAGAATGTCGAACCTTTCCCAAGTTCGGATTCAACCCAAATTTTGCCATTCATTTTTTCAACATAAGCCTTTGCAATGGCCAGTCCCAACCCGTTTCCCCCAAATTTCCGGCTGGTCGATGATTCAACCTGGCTAAATCGATCAAAAATCATCTCATAATCAGCCTCATCAATGCCAATCCCGGTATCTTTCACATAAAAGATTATTTCGCTTCCATCGAGCCTTGCACCAATATCAATCCTTCCTTGAGGTGTAAACTTCAACGCATTTCCGACAAGGTTTGCCAATACGATCTCCAATTTAGTCTGATCGTTGAAAATTCTTGAGGATTCGTCGGGGAGTAACGATTCGATATTCAGAATAAGATGACCTGGGCTTCCTTCATATTTCCGATAAATTCTTTTCAAAAGATCATTTAATGAAAACTCAACCTTTTTCAACTCGATATTTTCGGTTTCAATCTTTGAAATTTCGATGATATCTTCAATAATATGGAGCAACTGCACACAATTTTTCTGAACAATGTCCATGAATTCATTTTTGGTTTCATTCGGTAAATCTCCCGTCAAAATAATTTCCATAAAGCCCATGATCGAATTCATCGGAGTTCGTACTTCATGGCTCATATTGGCCAGAAATGCCGACTTCAGTCGGTTACAATTTTCAGCATATTCTTTTTGACGGATCAGTTCAAGCTGGGTTTGTTTATGCTTTTCAATCTCTTCATTGAGTTCTTCGTTGGTCCTTCTTAAATCTTCGTTACTGGCAATTAATATTGAAGTTAATTTTTGGTTCTCCATCTTAAGACGGTGTATTTCGAGCGCACTGTCGATCGTTGACTTGATATCGTCCTCCTTCCAGGGTTTTTCAACGTACTGGAAAATTTTCAGATCATTCACCGCATCTTTCAATATATCATAATCGGTATAGGCCGTAACCAATATCCTGTTCAGCTCTGGATATTTAGTCATAGCCATCCTCAGGAAATCAATTCCCGACATACCTGGCATCCGTTGGTCGGTAAGGATCAAATCGATATTTTCGCTTTCAAGCAGCTGAAGACCCTCAGAACCCGACGATGCCGTTAGAATATTGTATTCTTTCCTGAAGGTATTTTTAAAAATCCGCAGGTTCGACTCTTCATCATCGACATAAAGAATGGTATATGGTTTCTCTTCACTCATTGTTCATGGCTTTTTTGATTATCTCTTGTAACTCATCCTGTCCCCAGGGCTTTGCAATAAACTTATAAAGCTGATATTCTTTGTAAGCCAGGGCAATGTCTTCCGGGTCGCTATAACCTGAAATAATTAACCGTCCCGGAGGGATGTTGGGATACTTTTGCTGAACCATCGATAAAAACTCTACTCCCGTAATATCGGGCATCCGCTGATCGGTAATAATGAGATCGACCGAATTTTCTGAAAGAATTTCCATCCCCTCCATGGCTGTCCGTGCAGTTAAAATATCATAGTCTCTACGGAATGTGGACTTGAAAAGACGAAGATTGATCTCTTCATCGTCGATGTATAATATTTTCTTTTTGGCACTCATACTTCCTCTCTGCTGTTTGTTGTACAAGGTAGTGAAATCGTGAAAATTGTCCCACGATTCACCTCACTTTTTACTTCAATTTTCCCATTGTGTTCCTTAATAATCCCAAATGTAATCGAGAGCCCAAGCCCTACTCCCTGCCCTACTGTTTTGGTTGTAAAAAAAGGATCAAATATTTTATCGATAAACTCTGCCGGAATTCCTTTCCCGGTATCTTCAATCTGGACATATCCCCAATCCTGATCACACCAGGTACGGATAAAGATTTTCCCCTCTTTTTCAATGGCATCAATGGCATTGCTGATAATGTTCAGAAATGCCTGGTTTAGCTTGCCCGGATGACATTCAATCAGAGGCAACTGGCTATATTCTTTTTGAATGGTAATATGGTTTTTAAACTTGTTCCTCAACAACAGCAAGGCCGAATCGATCCCTTCGTGGATATCGGAATATTGCATGGAATCCTTATCGATCCGTGAAAAGTTCCGAAGCCCTTTGATGATATCAGCAGCCCGCTCAGCACCAATCCGGACATCGTCGATGGTTTGGGGAATAATCTCCATGATTTCATCCAGTTCGCTTGCTTCTTTAATACGCTGAACCTTTTGAACCAACTCTTCATCTCCCTTTTCCTGAATGGCCTTATCAGTTTCCTGAACCGTTGAAATAAGTTCATCGTAATCTTTCCGTAAACTATTAATACCGGTATAGATGAAATTCACGGGATTGTTGATCTCATGGGCAATTCCTGCGGTAAGAACACCCAACGAAGCCATCTTTTCCGATGCAACCAGCTGCGATTGTGTTTCACTAAGTTTTGTGATGGTTGAATACAAACTTTTGTTCGAGGTTACAAGTTTGGAATTGATTTTCTCGATCTCCTCCTTTTGCTGAATCAACAGCTTGTTTTTGCGTGATTTTTCCCGAGATCCATTAATAATGAAAAGTAAGATAACGATTGAAAGGAGCCCAATCACAGCAAACAACACCACGGTAAGCTTTTGCCGCTTAATTATTTCCTGCTGTTGATCGAGAGCCATATTCTTACCGCTGATTTCAGTAGCTAAACTATCGAGAATCGCTTTACTTAGATAGATTTCCTTTTGTTGTTGATTGATAAACGACTGCTGCTCCGACAATTCAATCTGCTGTTCATCGAGTGAGATCTTTTGCTTATTCAGATTTTCATTTTGCCTTCCCATGATTACTTCATGATTGGCAATTTCGGACTTGTTCCGCGCAATTTCATTTCGCCCAAGCTGAAGCTCTTCGGACTGTTCTTCCAACAATTCCCTTTGTTTTAAAATACTCTCTTCCTGCCTCTTAATCTGCCCAAGTGTTAAGTTAATACTGTCTTTTAACATTGAAAGCGAGTCGTTCATCTTCTGCAGGTTCGTCTCCATGTTTTCAAGGCTCTTTTGGGAAGCCCGGTATAGCTCGGCAACATCAACCTCTGTTCCACCCATCAATAAGATTTCAGGATTAATCTGTAGCTTATGATTGATAATATTCGCCTTGTTCACCTCAAAAAGAAGTTCCTTCTTAGGGGTATCAATCAGGTTGATCATTACAACCTTCTTATCCGCAAAATTTTCCGATATGAGCAATATGGGCAAATCTTCAATTTGCCGGTTAAGCTGATAAAAAAGATCTGACTTTTCGCTGGTAAGAACAATCATCCTTATTTCTGCGCCCAATTGCTTTGGAATAGCTAACTCTGAACTTATGGTAATTGGCTTATCCTTTATCTTTTTTGTTTTAGATAAGAATTTGAATTCATCAACAATTTCTTTCCGATCGCTGATTAATAAAATCTTAAAGTCACTCCTTGAATTCTCATCGGGCCACGTAGTATACCGGGCAAAGTTAAATGCATAGGCACCAATCAAATTGGCCCTGTCCACCTGCCCTGCCACGCGAAACGAGCTAATGATCAAAATTATCCCTAAAAGAAAATATTTCAGGACATTTTTCATTTAGTAACAAGGATAAAGAGTTTCTTAATTGTCAGTTTTGTAATCAAAATACGAAACAACCATGAAAAAGTCAATTAAGTTACCCAAAATTTATCATAAAAAATCAGATTTGCAACTTTTAGGGGTATTAAAATTAGTATTTCTGCATATAGTGCACGGCTCAATCTTAAAAAAGCATTCACCCTACCTGTTTTCGAAAAGTTTTTCTATCTTGAACAAAAAAAATCATGCGATCAATTCTTCTATTTATATTCTTCTTGAATATCCAGAACATTCCACAAACCTCGGTATCGAATCAACTTACAACGACCGAAAATGATTCTCTCATCTTCATACAAAAAAAAGAGGAACTGAAAAGCAGCGATCAGGGGAACCTTTCCGAATTTCTGGTAAAAACCGGATGTTCGTTTATCAACAGCCCTTATGTTGGGAAAACGCTCGAAAAAGAAGATAAAGAGTCATTGGTGGTTAATCTTCGCGAGCTCGATTGCACCACCTTTGTCGAAACCTGCATCGCTTTTACTCTTACCGTCAAATCGGGAGACACCACCTTTGATAACTACAAAAAGAACCTGCAAAAAATCCGTTACCGCGATGGGAAAATCGAAAACTACGACAGCCGGCTCCATTACTTTTCCGACTGGATTAATGACAACCAGAAAAAAGGGATTGTCACGGATCTCACAAAAGAACTGGGCGGTAAAAAATGGCAAAAACAGATCAATTTCATGAGTACCCATGTGGCTTCCTACATGCAGTTGAAAAAGGATTCGACACTAATACCCGGCATTTGCAAAATTGAAGAAGAAATTTCTGCCCGGGACTATTACTATATCCCGAAAGAAGAGATCAAGAATATTGAGTCCAAACTGGAAGAGGGTATGATTGTAGGAATTACTACCGATGTGGATGGCCTCGACATTGCCCACACTGGAATTCTGGTGAAAGAAAACGGTAAAATCCACCTCTTGCACGCCTCATCGACTGCTGGAAAAGTAACCATCGGCGAAAGCACTTTTGTTGACTATCTATTGGGGAACAAGCGTCAAACCGGCATCATGGTGCTCAAACTGAACTAAAAAACAGGAACCCATTTCTGAATTCCTGTTTCACTTACCAAACAAATTAAGTTGTTATGGTTCAACTAAAACAACCAAATATTTTGATGCTTTCCAGAATTCCTCCGGATTGTCGATGACCAGATTCTCAACCGATTTTTCAGAACCGGTAAAATGATACGATCCGTCGGGATGGGTTGTGATTAACTGCGCCTTTTTAACCATCAGGGTAATTTCCGAAACCTTACGGATATCAACCTTTTTGAAATAATCGCGATTGAAATCTGATTTCATCTTTACCGATTTGCCTAAACCGACAAAGCCACCCACCTTTACAACCACATTGTTATCGACCAGTTCGTCTTTTGAACCAAAGCAATACCATGCGGTATTCATTTCATCTTTCTGTTGTTTAATCGTTTCCGATTTTTTATTGCCTTCATCCGTCAGTACATTGACTTTATCGTTCAGTTGCGAAATATCAATCTGCATCTTTTCCAGTTTCGCTTTCAGGTCAGAAATTTCGGCATCCTTCTCCTCAATTTGCTTCTGATAGTTCAACACCATCTTTTCAAGTTCAGAAACCCGCATGTTCGATTTTTTCAACTTCGACCGTAACGATGCAATTTCTTTCTTATTCTCTTCAAGCAGATTATTGATCAGATTAATATCTTCGATGATCTTATCTTTCTCACTTTGCTGAACTTCGCGGTTCGGATCGGAAAGGTTGACTGCCATAATTTTTTGTAGCCTCTTAATTGAATCGAGTCGTCCCTGGATTTGATTAAAGTCAGCCACATAACTAATAATCTTATCATTACGCTCATTCACAACTTGCTGAATACTATCTTTTGATGTATTCAGGCCTGCAATTTCCCTTTTATACTTCTGGCACGATGCAAAGAATACAAGCACCAACAGAACGGTAAAAACCCGGACAGAAATTTGATTTAGATTTTTCATACTTTTTCGTATTTATCGAATTTTAACTTAAACGATTGAATAATATATTTTAGCATTTCAGACCATGCAAATGTAACGTGAAATTTAACGTTTGATCAATTTTAAATTCAAATTTTATGACACGATTAAAAATTTTGGTTATTTTTGCGGCCTCGGTTTCGTAGCTCAGTTGGTAGAGCAGCTGACTCTTAATCAGCGGGTCGAGGGTTCGAATCCCTCCGAAATCACCTAAAGAACAAGCACTTGTAAAAACAGGTGCTTTTTTGTTTTTATACCTTCCATTGGAATGACGAGATTGTATTCGCTGTTTCATTCGGGTCATGGACTTAAAGTCACCTTAATTACATTAAAGTAAATATTATTTCCCGGTATATTCCCCGTTTAGAAATACTCCCGACTTAACCGTACCATCGGGCATGGTCAGCACCCCGTTCCCGTTGTAAACACCATTGCGAAATTCACCTGTATATTTCAACCCACTGGGAAGAGTATAAGTTCCGGCTCCTTCTCGTTTGTTGCTCTTGAAATCACCGGTATAAACAGCTCCGTTGGCAAAAACCATGGTTCCTTTTCCGTTGTATTCCCCATCGGCAAAATTTCCCGAATACTTCTGCCCATTTGAAAAGAGATAGACTCCATAGCCATTAAAAATGCCTTCTTTAAATTCGCCTATATACTTTTTCCCACTGGCAAAATTCATCCGTCCAAAGCCGTCAAATTCGCCTGATTGAAAGTTCCCAACATAAACAGAGCCATCAGGCTGAATTAAAACGCCACTTCCTTCGTATTCTCCATTCCTGAAATGACCCATAAATTTCGACCCATCTTCGTACAAATAGGTTCCCAAGCCCATTGGGTCGCCCTCTTTAAAATCACCTACGTAAACGGCTCCTCCCGGATAGAGGTAAGCGCCACGCCCATTCAAACAGTTTCCCGAAACACAACCTGCTTTTACGCCGTAATCGTTCGTATAGAGTGGCACATCACGAATTGTTAAGTTACCCGATGAGTAATCAAAGGTTACTTTACCAAACTTGTCCATGACTGACTTTCCAAGAATCAACGGTGTTTTTATCGTATCGGAAATAACCACCAGGGAATTATAGGCAAAATGATTGTCAATCTCCAGCATACTCAGATTTAGTTTTGTCTCGGGCCTTATTGAATCATGATCAGCAACTTCAATAAAATCTTTTGGATACAAAAAACCATTTTTCAGCAAATCGGAAACCATAGATGGCGAAATTAGCCCATCCGTTTGAAGTGGATTGAACACCAACACCGTTGGATATTCATTCACTTTACAGGGAATGGTCCAATCCGCAAACTTCTTTTCCATACAGACAATGGTTTGCGACTCTGCTTCAAAAAAGAAAAGAAGAAAAGCAAAAAACAGAAATCTCAACTTCATAAACTTCAACCCGTTAAATCCAACACCACCAATATCGATCGGAACAAAAACAATGCCGCCTAATCAATCACTCT
>DAOQAB010000073.1:0-18134 GCA_035353695.1 Prolixibacteraceae bacterium | reverse complement strand
TATATCTTGAGTTTCCTTTGTTGGTGATGCTCCGGTTGTTCTGGAAAAGCTTGCTTATCTGAATCAGGAATCCATACCCTCGAAATTTATGAGAACGGTTCCGAAGTTCCGACAAGGACTAAGGTGTTATAAAATTCAATCAAAGATCCATCAGCATCCTAAAGAAGGAGGGCTTTCTATTAAGGAAGCCTTGCATTCATTTTCGATTTGTCGTTTATTTAACATCCGCATTTTTCCTAAAAAAATGTATCTTGCTAAAAAAAGCTGACATGAAAACAAGTTTGATTCTATTGCTTCTCATCTTGTCCGCCTGTTTCTCTGGAAAAGGCCAAACTAAAAAAAATAGTAGCTGGTATGCCCGACAGTTTGAAATCACTGATTCATTGATTGGCATTGGGTTGCCCCGCGATGCAGAACCTGTTTTTGATCAAATCATCGCCCGTTCAGAAAAGGAGAAGAACCATGTGATGCTGCTCAAAGCGATCGATTACCGGATGGTTAACAGTTGCTATTTCGAAGAAAATGCCTTACTGAAAGTAATTGGTGATTTGAGAACTGAAATGGTAAAAATGGATTTCCCCGTCAACCAGATTGCCCATTCCATTTTGGCCAATTTGTATTGGAACTACTACTCGGAAAACCGGTGGAAATACCACAACCGCACGACCCTATCGCAAGATGCCGGAAATGATATCGAAACTTGGGATTTAAACCGGATCATGCAGGAGGTTATCACCCAATTCGATTCTTCATTGCTGAACCCCTACCGCTTACGAAAAATTCCCGTTGAAGCTTTTGATGAGATGCTTGCAGGCGATAAGAACACACGTAACCTTCGAGCAACCCTTTACGACCTTCTGGCCTACCGTGCGCTTGATATCTACAAAAACGATGAAGCAGGATTAACCAAACCGGCTGAACCTTTTTCGCTCAACAACCCTGCTTTCTTTCAACCAGCCAGCGGGTTTGCCAACATCCCGATTACAACAAACGACAGTACCTCGCTGAAGTTTAAAGCCATCAGCCTGTACCAGCAACTTACCCAACTTCACCTGAATGACAAACCCAACGATGTACTTGTCGACCTCGAATTGAACCGGTTGGAATATGTTCACAATAACAACACCATTCACGATGCCAATTCGTTGTATGAGAGCGCACTATTTCAACTGTCCAACATTGCTCTAAACAAAGAATTAAAGGCCGAAGTGTTGTACCGATTGGCATACTTCCGGTATGATGACGATTCCCAAAATCTGAAAGGACAGTTGCACCCTATACTGGCTCTTTGCGATTCGGTAATTGAAAATTTCCCTAAAACCGAAGGTTGTCGTCACTGTAAAAAACTGAAAGAGGTTATCATGGCCGATAAGCTCGCAATCGATGCCGAAGCGCAGATAATTCCCCATAAACCCTTTCTGGTTAAACTCACCTATAAGAACCTAAACCGGGTATTTTTCAGACTTTATCAGGTGAATTCTACTTCCGCATTCTTTCAAGATAATTTTAACAATCAAAGGTTGGATAGCATTCTGACCCAACGAACCATGCAGGAGTGGTCACAAACATTGCCCGATTCGGGCGACTTCAAATCACGAAGCGTTGAAGTACCGGTTAAGCCACTTGATAAAGGGTTCTATGTTCTGGTCGTTTCCGATAAAACAAAATTCCCGAAAGATTCAAAAACCATAGCCGTTGCCATTAATTCAACCAACTTGTTTTGTTCTAAAAGAAATTCAGACAATACGGGTTGCTTTTCAATCAATAACCGGGCAAACGGAATTCCACTGGCAAATGTTAAAGCTGAGTTTTATAGCAGGGAATATGATTATGAACATAGAAAATCAAAATCGATTCTTTTTAAAACGTTGATGACTGATAACAATGGAATGGTTTATTATAAATGGAATGACCGTCCGGTAAGAATAAACATATCACAAGATGGAGATACCCTTTTTGTTCCCTTTATTTATTCTAATCATTTCAATTCTGAATTAAGTAGCCAGCAAACCGCTATCTATACCGACCGGGCTATTTACCGACCAGGCCAAACCCTCTATTTCAAGGGGCTTATGTTGAAATTCAAAAAAAATGTCCCTGAAATTATTCCGGGTGCACAAGAAACGGTTGAGCTATTGGATCCCAACTGGAACAAGGTTTCATCGTTAAACGTTACATCGAACGAATACGGCACTTTTAGCGGATCGTTCGTGATTCCAACCGGGTTATTAAATGGAAATTTCACCATCAGGAGCAATAATGGCAGTTACGATATAAGGGTAGAAGAGTACAAAAGACCTACCTTTGAAGTTACGTATCAACCTATCGAACGGGCTTATGGCTTTAACGATTCGGTTACGGTGGTTGGTATGGCTAAAGCATTTGCCGGATATCCGATCGACAACGCGAAGGTTTCATACCGGATTACCCGAAATGCCGAATCACGCTGGTACTGGCGCCCGGCTAATGAGGCTGAAGCTTTTATTGCGAATGAAGAGATATCCACCAATTCGGAGGGAAAATTCAATATCCACTTTTTTACCAGCGATGAATCGATAATCGACAAAAACCTGATATACACCTACTCCATTGTTGCCGATGTGACCGATGCCAATGGGGAAACCCACAGTGCAACCCAAACCATCAGGATCAGCAAATCGCCACTCGTGGTGATGGCCGATCTGCCTGACAAGGTATTTGCCAATGACCTGCCCGATTTCAAGGTTCAAACAACAACCATCAACGGTGAAAAAACCGATGCACAGGTTTCAGTCGAAATTATAAAACTGAAAAGTCCTGGAACCATCCTTTTTGACCGAGCCTGGGGAAAGCCCAACACCTATATCATTAACGAAAATGATTTCAGAAAAACCTTTCCAAACCGGGTTTATCGCGATGAAAACAACCCCGAAACCTGGAAAGAGGAAGCAACTGTATTTGCTCAAAATTTTGTTTCAACTGAAAAAACTGGGTCATTGAAAGAGATCATCGCTTCGCTGCACGCGGGATATTACAATGTGAAAATCAACGCCGTTAACAGTAGTAACGATTCAGCATTTTGGAATAAAACCATTCAGATCAATGAGACTAAACCTCAAAAAGCACAATGCGCTAAAGACTGGATTATCCCGGTGAAAACTTCGGGAGAACCCGGCGATACCGCTCAGTTTTGGATTACTGCTTTAACTGTAGCAACCCCGGTAAGGTATGAAATCATTCACGACGATTCAATTGTAGAATCGAAATGGTTGAATCCGGGGAGTGAGGTTTGCGAAATTCGCATACCGATCAAAGAGCAGTACCGTGGTGGCTTTGCGGTTCAGTTCTTTCAAATTGCCGGTGGACAAGCTTATCAATACTTCACCGAAGTGAATGTGCCATATACCAATAAAATGCTCGACATCTCGTTTACCTCGTTCCGCAATAAATTGTTACCGGGAGAAAAGGAACAGTGGTTAGTAAACATCAAAAACAAGAATGGTGAAAAAGAGACTGCCGAAATGTTGGCCACACTTTATGATGCTTCGCTTGATAACTTTGCATTGCTAAATTGGGAAAACACTTTTTACCGTAATAAATTTAACTTTTGGTACAAATGGAATATGGCAGTAAATCGTCAGGTTACCAATCCTCAGATTCTCTCATACACATACAATAATTTTGAAGATTGGAATAAGAACTATGAACAACTGAACCTAACCTATAACTTTTGGGGAGGATACAACCCCTATTTCAATAATTATAAACAAAACAGACAGAGACTCAAAGGACAACGGATAATGACCGCGGGGTTTATTTCATCGGTATCAGATAAAGTAGAGGTAGTAATGGAGGAGGAAGCTGTGTTTAGTGTAGCTTCCGAAAATGCACCACCACCGCCACCGCCACCACCAGGTGCTGAGCAGGTTGTCGTTGTAGAAGATGCTGTTTCTGAAATGGAAGTTGTGCCAGGAGTTGGAATAACCCCTGAAAAATCCCTTTCTCAAATTGCAACCCGGAAAAACTTTAACGAAACGGCTTTCTTCTATCCTCATCTGCTTACCGACGATAAAGGGGAAATCACCATCAATTTTACCATTCCTGAAGCGCTGACCCGTTGGAAAATGATGGGTTTTGCCCATACCAAAGATTTCAAAACCGGCACCATCAGCAACGAACTGATTACCCAGAAAGATGTTTCGATCATGGTGAATGCGCCACGCTTTTTAAGGGAATGCGACACCATTGAATTTGCTGCCAAAGTGAACAACCTGAGCGATAAAGACATTTCGGGCGATGCGATGCTCCAGCTGTTCGATCCATTTACCAATAATCCAATCGAAAAACAGTTGCTTCAGTCTGAAAAAATCGTTTCATTTATACTGAAAGTGGGTGAAAGCAAAGGTATCCGATGGAAACTGGTCATACCTGCCGGTGTGCAGGCCGTTGGATATAAAGCGGTGGCCAAAGCAGGACAGCATACCGATGGTGAAGAGGCCATATTGCCGGTTCTTGTGAACAGCAAACTGGTAACCGAAAGCCTCCCGTTTATGGTAAGGGAGAAGCAAACCCAAAAATACCGCTTCGACAAAATGGTCGATAATAAATCGACCACCCTACGTAATGAAGCTTACACCATAGAGTTTACGTCGAACCCGGTTTGGTACGCCATTCAAGCCATGCCTTACCTGATGGAGTTCCCGTACGAATGTTCGGAGCAGGTTTTCTCTCGGTTCTTTGCCAATTCGCTTTCAACCAAAATTATGAACAGTTCGCCCCGGATCAAAGCGGTTTTTGAAACGTGGAAACTCAAAACACCCGATGCGCTGATCTCCAATCTGGAGAAAAACCAGGAACTGAAAGAGTTGCTGATCCAGGAAACCCCCTGGCTGCGCGATTCAAAAAACGAAAGTGAACAGAAGAGAAAAATTGCCCTCCTTTTCGATTTAAACCAGATGAGCGATAACCTCAATTCGGCGCTTACAAAACTTCGAAGCAAACAAACTTCAAACGGAGGGTTTGCATGGTTTGAAGGGATGCCCGACGACCGTACCATTACCCAACATATCGTCACCGGCCTGTTACAGCTTCAGCATTTAAATGCCATACAGCCTCAAAATAAAAATCAGGTAGAAACAATGCTCAAAACTGCTCAAAAATATCTCGACGAGCGAATAGTTGAAGACTACACCAAGTTGCTTGAGCAAAGTAAGAAAGACACCAGCATTCATATAGAAAAAGATCATCTTACGATGCTTCAAATTCATTACCTATACAGCAGAAGTTTCAATCAATCGGATATAAAAGAGGAAAGACTGAAAGAAGCATATAACTTTTACTACAACCAGGCAAAAACTTACTGGCTGGCACAAACAGAATATGCACAGGGAATGCTGGCGCTCACTTTTAACCGAGCAGGAGATAAAGAGAAGGCTGCACAAATCATAAAATCGCTTTCGAACAGGGCAACACGTTCAGAAGAGTTGGGAATGTACTGGCCAAACAACCACCGGGGCTATATGTGGTATCAGGCGCCAGTCGAAACACAGGCCATGCTCATTGAGGCATTTAATGAAGTTACAGCCGATACTGCTTCGGTTGAAGAGATGAAAATATGGATGCTCCGTAACAAACAAACCAACCACTGGGGAACCACCAAAGCAACTGCCGCTGCTTGTTATTCACTATTATTACGTGGTGTCGATCAGCTTGCCAGTACAAAGCTTCTTGAGGTGAAAGTTGGAAATAAAAAGTTGGAATCTCTCGCCAATATTTCAGCCGAAGCCGGGACAGGGTATGTAAAAACCACTTTCAGCAAAAAAGAGATCAAGCCGAATATGGGAAATCTGAAAGTGTATAACCCCAACAACAGCATTGCCTGGGGAGCAGCCTACTGGCAATATTTTGAGCAGCTCGACAAGATTACCTCAGCCGAAACCAATCTGAAGATCGTGAAAAAGCTTTTCCTGAAAGAATACACCACAAGCGGGGCTGTTTTGAAAGAAATTACAGTTAAAAACCCGATTAAAGTTGGCGATGAAGTGGTCGTCAGAGTTGAGATCCGTGCCGACAGAGATTATGAGTATGTTCACTTGAAAGACATGCGGGCGGCAGGTTTTGAACCGGTAAGCACCTTGTCGGAATACAAATACCAGGATGGATTGGGCTACTACGAAAGCGTAAAAGATGCTTCGGAGAATTTCTTTATCAACTACCTTCGGAAAGGGGTTTATGTGTTTGAGTATTCACTGAGAGCTAGCCATTCGGGATTTTTCTCAAACGGTATTACCACCATGCAGTGCATGTATGCCCCTGAATTTAGCAGCCATTCAGAGGGAATCAGGATTGAGATAAAGGAGTAGAAAATTATTTTAGAAATTAAACATTGCATTTTTTGTAATTTTTGCAATCTGAACATTACAAAAATTCCCAAAGATTACTATATTTGCTTTTCAAAATTGAGCAGATGGATTATTTCAGGGAGACATCATTCAACCGTATCGCCAATACCGAAAGTAATGGCATACGGCGTTATTTAATGGATGAAATCGATTGGAACCACCGCCTGATCGGCATTAAAGGGTTCAGAGGAGTCGGGAAGACGACTTTCCTGCTCGATTATCTCCGTGAAAATTTTCCTGCCGATTCAAAAGAAATTCTGTACGTCAATCTCAATAGCCTCTATTTTACCGGGCGCAAGATTGCCGGTTTTGCCGACGATTTCTACAAACGGGGCGGCAAGGTGCTGGTGCTGGATCAAATCCATAAATACCCATCGTGGGCTGAAGAACTCAGGGAATGTTACGATACGATGCCCGAGCTGAAAATCATCTTTTCTGCGCCATCGGTGTTGCGGATCGTGGAAGGGAATGAATGTCTGAAAGATATTGTCCACATTTACCATCTCTGCGGTTTGTCGTTCCGTGAATTTCTAAATTATAAGACTCAACAACATTTTACGAAATATACGTTCGACGAAATTGTCGAAAACCACGTGGCCATTGCTGCCGAGATTGCTTCAAAAGTTAAGCCCCTCGCTTATTTTGAAGAGTATCTGCATCATGGATGTTACCCATTCTTTCTGGATCGCAAAACTTATTTTGCTGATTATCTGCTGAAACAGGTGAACCTGACATTGGAAATTGATGTTACATATCTGAACCAGATTGAGCTGAAATATCTTTCCAAACTTCGTAAGTTGTTGTATATTATTGCCAATGAAGTTCCATTTTGCCCCAATGTGAGCAAATTGAGTGCCGACATTGAGACATCGAGGGCCACTGTGATGAACTACCTCCGCTACCTGAAAAATGCCAGATTGATTAATCTATTGTACACCAACGGCGACGAAGATCAGCAGAAAAAACCCACCAAAGTATACATGCAAAACACGAATTTGCTGAATACGGTTGCCCCGACCAGCAAAGATAAAGCAACCAACCGCGAAACCTTCTTTTACAATCAGGTTAGTCAGAAAAATACGCTGAAGTCGGTTGAAGATTTTGACTTTAAAGTAAATGACCGCTACCTTTTTTCGGTTGGCGGAAAACACAATGAACCAACGACGGAAAACAGCTATGCTGCTGCCGACCGTATTGAAGTAGGTGAAGGGAATAAGATCCCTTTGTGGCTCTTTGGATTTTTGTACTAGGTGCTGGATGTTCGATGCTGGATGCTGGATGCTGGAATGCGAAGGGTTCAGTATTGTTAGCCGGATAATGGAAAGATGCTGGATACTAGATAGTGGAGTGCGAAGAGTTCGATATTGAATGAAAAAGGATGCTGGATACTAGGTGCTGGATACTGGATACTGGATACCCGCCTGTACAAAATGTGGAATATTGAATATAATAATTGAATAACGAATATCGAGAATCGGATATCGAACATCGAGAATCGAATATCGAGAATCGAGCATCAAATATTGAGCATCGAACATCGAGAATCGACTAAAAAGTATCGAGTATGTCATACAAGAATTTGGAAATATGGAAGTTGTCACGAGAAAATGTGATTGGCATTCACAAAATGACGCTTACTGAAATTCCAAAATTCGAATTATATGAAGAAGGATCTCAAATTCGTCGATCATCAAAAAGTGTAAAAACAAACATTGTTGAAGGCTATGGCAGAAGAGAATACAAACAGGATTTTATTCGGTTTTTGACATTCTCACTAGCATCGAACGATGAAACATTGGATCATTTGGAAACTTTATGGGAAACTGAGTCGCTCAAAAATGAAGAATTGTATAACGAATTACATGAGAAAATTGACAAACTTGGAAGAAAATTAAACCTTTTCATAAAAGGAGTTGAAGAACACCATCAATCTCAAAAATGAATTGCATAAAGGATCAAGCATCGAATATCGAGAAACGAGCATTAGGAATGAAAGTAACAAAACATATATAATCGAACGGAGCATCGAGCATCGAGTATCGAACATCAAGCATCCAGTTTCGAGTAACAAGAAACAAATAGAAACAACAGTAATAAACATTAAATTATGGCAAAAGACAAAAAATTCGTAACCTGTGACGGTAACTATGCCGCAGCGCACATGAGCTACATGTTCAGTGAAGTGGCCTGTATTTACCCGATCACCCCGTCGTCGACCATGGCAGAATATGTCGATGAATGGGCTGCCAACGGCAAAACCAATATGTTTGGACGTCCGGTACGCCTTGCAGAGATGCAAAGTGAAGGAGGTGCAGCCGGTGCGGTTCACGGAGCTCTTCAGAGTGGTGCATTAACTTCAACCTACACGGCATCACAAGGGTTGTTGCTCATGATCCCAAACATGTACAAAATCTCGGGAGAGTTGTTGCCAACAGTTTTCCATGTTAGCGCCAGGGCTTTGGCTGCTCACGCGTTGTCCATCTTTGGCGATCACAGCGATATTTATGCTGCCCGTCAAACCGGATTTGCTTTCTTAGGTGCAGGTTCAGTTCAGGAAGAGATGGATTTAGCTGGTGTTGCCCACCTTGCTACATTAAAATCGAGAGTACCATTCTGTGCATTCTTCGATGGTTTCCGTACTTCACACGAATTACAGAAAATTGAAGTAATTACCCAGGAACAAATCATGCCACTGGTTGACATGGAAACCATTCAGGCTTTCCGCGACAGAGCATTGAACCCTGAAAACCCACGGGAACGCGGTACCGCTCAAAACCCTGATATCTACTTCCAGGGAAGGGAAGCATCCAATAAATTCTACAACGCAGTTCCTGCCATTGTAGAAAATTATATGAACGAAATGGCCAAAATCACCGGCCGTCAATACCGTCTTTTCGATTATTACGGAGCTGAAGATGCAACCGATATTATCGTAGCAATGGGCTCGGTAACCGAAACGACCAAAGAGGTTATCGATTACTTAATGGCTCAGGGAAAGAAAGTTGGTTTGGTGGCAGTTCACCTTTACCGTCCTTTCTCAACCAAACACCTGATGCAAGCGCTGCCTGCTACGACCAAACGCATTGCTGTGCTTGACCGTACCAAAGAACCGGGATCGCTGGGCGAACCACTTTACCTCGATATCCGCAATGCCATTGGCGAAGCACTGGAAGCAGGAATTGCTCCATTCAAACAGTGGCCTGTCGTTGTGGGCGGACGTTACGGTTTGGGATCGAAAGATACCACTCCGGCTCAAATCCTCGCCGTTTACAAAAACCTCGAGATGAACGAACCAAAGAACAAGTTCACCATTGGTATTGTCGACGACGTTACATTTACTTCACTTCCGGTTCTTCCCGAAATCAAAGTTTCTCCAAACGACATTGTAGAAGCTAAATTCTATGGTTTGGGATCCGACGGTACTGTGGGTGCTAACAAAAACTCAATCAAAATTATCGGTAATGCTACCGACAAATATTGCCAGGGTTATTTCGAATACGACTCGAAAAAATCGGGCGGATTCACCTGCTCACACCTTCGTTTTGGTGACAGCAAGATCCGTTCAACCTATCTGGTAACCACAGCCGACTTCATTGCCTGCCACGTACCCGCTTACCTTCACATGTACGATGTGTTGAAAGGGTTGAAAAAAGGCGGTTCATTCCTTCTGAACTCCATCTGGGACGAAGAAGAAACCAAGAAACGTCTGCCAGACAATATGAAGAAATACATGGCCGAAAACCAGATCAATTTTTACATCATCAATGCAACCAAGCTTGCGGTTGAAATTGGTTTGGGCAACCGTACCAACACCATTCTTCAGAGTGCTTTCTTCAAAATTGCCAATGTTATTCCTTTCGAAGTAGCTGTTGCTGAAATGAAAAAAGCCGTCGACAAATCGTATGGCAAGAAAGGTGAAAACATTGTAAAAATGAACTATGCTGCAGTTGATGCCGGTGGGCTGAATGTGGTGAAAATTGAAGTTCCTGCCGAATGGGCCAATATCGAAGTGAAAAAACAGGCTGTTGATTCGAACCGTCCTGAATTCATTGTGAATGTTGCTGATGTAATGAATGCACAAAACGGAGGAAGCCTTCCTGTTTCAGCATTCAACGGTATTGAAGATGGGGAATTCCCTTCAGGGACTACAGCCTACGAAAAACGTGGTATCGCCATCGACGTACCCGAATGGCAAGCCGACAACTGTATCCAGTGTAACCAGTGTGCATACGTATGTCCTCATGCTGCGATCCGTCCGTTCCTGCTTACCAGCGAAGAAGCTGCAGCAGCTCCTGCCGGAACCGTTGTAAAACCTGCCACACCGGCAAAAATGTTTAACGGTTTGCAATTCAAGATTCAGGTTTCACCGCTCGATTGTACCGGTTGCAGCAACTGTGCCGACGTTTGCCCAGCAAAAGAAAAAGCACTCATCATGAAGCCGCTTGATTCACAAATGGCCGAAGTTGAACGCTTCAAATACATGGACGAAAAAGTAGGATACAAAGAAACCGTTGTTGAAAAGAGTAAAACCGTTAAAAATTCACAGTTTGCACAACCATTGTTTGAATTCTCAGGCGCTTGCGCAGGTTGCGGTGAAACTCCATACATTAAGCTTCTTACCCAACTGTTTGGTGAACAAATGATGGTTGGAAATGCGACCGGATGTACCTCTATCTATGGAGGATCTGCTCCTTCAACTCCCTATTGCAAAAGCAAAGTAAGCGGTCAGGGTGTAGCATGGGCCAACTCACTGTTCGAAGACAACGCTGAATATGCTTTCGGTATGAACGAAGGTGTAAGTGCTCAGCGCGAACGGATTGCCTTGGTTATGAACGAAGCCATTGCCAATGGCGCTTCCGAGGCCGAGAAAGATGCCTTTACCGAATGGTTGGCTGGCGCTGACAATGCTGAAGCATCGAAAGTTGCATCCGCAAAAGTGCTCGAAGCAATTAAAGGTTCAAACAGCGAAGCAGCTAAAATCATCACAGGCCTTAAACAATACCTGGTTAAGAAGTCAGTTTGGGCATTCGGTGGTGACGGCTGGGCTTACGACATCGGTTATGGTGGTCTCGACCACGTACTGGCCAGCGGCAAAGATGTGAACATCCTTGTTCTCGATACCGAAGTGTATTCAAACACCGGAGGTCAGTCATCCAAATCAACACCGGTAGGTGCTGTGGCTAAATTTGCTGCTTCGGGAAAACGGATCCGCAAGAAAGACCTTGGCGCCATGGCCATGACTTATGGTTACGTTTACGTTGCACAGGTTGCTATGGGTGCCAACAATTCACAGGTGTTGAAAGCCATGAGGGAAGCCGAGGCTTATCCCGGGCCATCACTGGTAATTGCTTATTCTCCATGTATCAACCACGGATTGCGTGCCGGAATGGGCAGAACACAGGCCGAAGAGGAAAAAGCGGTAGAATGCGGATACTGGCAACTCTACCGTTATAACCCACTGCTTGAAAATGAAGGCAAGAATCCGTTTACTCTCGACAGCAAAGAACCCGACTGGAGCAAATTCCAGGAATTCCTTGCCGGTGAAGTACGTTATACCTCGCTCAAAAAACAGTTCCCTGCCGAAGCCGATGAACTGTTCAACGCTGCTGAAGCCAACGCTAAATGGCGGTACAACTCCTACAAGAGGATGGCAGAACAGAAATGGGGCGAATAATTGATTATCTATAATTTGCGATTAATAATTGAACCGCTCTTCCGAAAGGAGGGGCGGTTTTTTCATGCTCAATCGTTGATATATACCTTTCTCAACTCTTCGATCTGCTGATCGTTGATCGGGACAAGTTTTCCGATCGGTTTGGCCATAACCAGCGACTGGGCACTAAACTCTGCCACCTCGAGCCGGTCGAATGTTTGCAGCAAGGATTCGCCGGTAACCACAACCGAATCATTCTGAATCAACACGGCCGGGATTTTCCGGGCTAAGAATGCACCTATTTCCGGAGCTCCGCTGAAATATGATTCATAACGAACCGAAGGTAAATCCTGTAAAAAGATCCAGCTCTCGGGGATCGTTCGCACATTCATGGATTGATGGGTGATGGCAAATGCCATCAGATAAGGTGTACGGGCCATGATTACCGCATGGATGCCCGGATTATTCCGGTAAATCTCCTCGTGCAGCCATACCGCATCGCCCGGAATTTTACCCGGTTCACGTTTCCCGTTTTTAATCAATACAATGTCTTCTTCTTTCAGATTCCAACGGGCTAAAGCGGATGGTGTGATCAGAAAATCATCCTTGTCCAATCGCAGTGACACGGTACCGAAAGAGCCAAACATCAATCCCTGATCACAACCCCGTTGCACAAAACGACAGATTTCAGCACGCTTTTCCATTTCTTCGGAAGAAGCCTCTTCCATTTCGGGCAAATAGTCTGATGAATGGGCTTTGTAATGATCGATTTGTTTCGGAGACAAAGTCTGTGGTTCCCCAATTGTTTTGCAATGAAGCGTGGTGCGGGCGGCAAATTCGATGGTTTCGAAACGGATGTAAGCATCGGTCATGTCGAAACCTCCCACCACAACCCCGTGATTCTCCATTACAATGGTGTAGAGCCCTTTTTGAAATTCAGCTGAAATTGTATCACCCAGCGCCTGGCTACCGGGAATCTCATAACAGACATAACCAATTTCCCCGCAGATCTCTTTCACCGGAGCAAGAATATCCGGATCAGGGATTTGATGAACCAGACTGAATGCAACCAATGACGACGGATGGGCATGGATAATGGCCCTGATATCGGGCCTGATTTGATAGATTGCACGGTGGAATGGCAACTCGGACGAAGGAATATGGTTCCCGACAACTGTTCCGTCACGCTTTATACAAACAATATCCGAAGTTTTCAACGACCCTTTATCAACCGCCGACGGGGTAATCCAAATGTCACCACGAGCATCCATAACGGAAATGTTTCCTCCGGAAGTCGTGGTCAATCCCCGCTGGTAGATCCGGCTTATTACGGTAACGATCTGCTCGCCCGGATGCATGGTTTGTGGTTCAATCAACATATTTTTTCTTTTTTATTTCTGAAGAAATTGCAGACTATTTTATTGCAACAACCTGAACAGACAGAAACCGGATCGACGGTTAACAGCAAGTACTGCTTGCACCTGTTCTCATTGGCAATAATGTTTTTGTAATATTACAAAAAGTAATGCAGTGTTGGAATAATGCCGATTGAAGAAACGGTTTTCCCAATTACTCACTCCCCGGAACCACAACCGTTGAAAAGCATTTATACTGGTTTTTCAGCATAAATATCCTGTATTTAAGAACGTTTTGGTTTCGTAAACTGAAATTATTCTTTTCGGGTAATAATGGGTGTTTTCGATTTCCGTGTTGGCAGGGTAATTGGAATATGCTCCACGGTGACCAGGCTTGAATCGAGTCCAAACGCATTAATATCGCTTAACCCAAGCTGTTTGATCCGGTAATACAGCTTAAGCGCCAGCCCGTCAAAGTAGGGAAGGTCTATTTGTTTCGCCACACTTCGGTCGATATGAACAAACCGGAACTCCGAAAGGATATTGTATTTTCTCAGTGACGGATGTGAACTTAGTAAATCAATCCTTCCTTCATCCGAAAGGTGTTTCAGAACCTGTTTAAAGTATTCATTGATCCTTGGCTGAACTTTAAATCCAAGGTAAAAATCGATCCGGATTACTTTCCCGGGCCACAATTCGGTTACCTTATACTCGAGCATGTAAGGGTTATCCACAATGTCGACATGCAGAAACCAGTAGTGATCGGCCCTTTTGGGATTGCGGTTGATAAGCGAATCAATAGCTTTTGCTTCCATGTCGGTGGTATAGTTGGCATGGGTTGTATAAACCAGGTTACCTGCGTATTTGGGAATCGTTTCATCATTACTCAGATCGGAAAGGATTGGCAAATAGGGTTTGATCTTGTGGTACGTAATAAACCGGTTTCTTACTTTTCGGCCATAATGCATGATTAACATGATTAACGACATCAGCGAACCAACCATAATGGTAAACCATCCGCCGTGCTCAAATTTATTGAAGTTCGATAGCAGGAAAGTTCCTTCGATCGAAAAGTAAACCAATCCAAAGATAGCCACCATCCAGATTGGTTTTTTCTTCATCAGCAGATAGAATATTACCAGGATGGTTGTCATCAGCATGGTGATGGTAATGGCCAGTCCGTATGCTGCTTCCAGAGCCGAAGAACTCTGGAACAACAGAATAACGAAAAGGCAACCAACGTATAAAGTCCAGCATACCGATGGCACGTACATTTGTCCCTTGGCGTGTGACGGATATTTGATTCTGATTTTGGGCCAGAAATTCAACGAGATGGCTTCGCTGATCAACGAGTAGGAGCCTGTAATCAACGACTGGCTGGCAATAATCGCAGCTAAGGTGGCCAGAATAACCCCTATCGGCAGGAACCACTGTGGCATGATGGCGTAAAAAGGATTTACCCCGTCGTACAGCTTGTCGATATTGCTGATAATCCAGGAACCTTGTCCCAGGTAGTTTAATATCAGAGCCACTTTAACAAAGGCCCAGCTGGTCCGTATGTTTTTGATACCACAATGCCCCAGATCAGCATAAAGAGCTTCGGCTCCGGTGGTACAAAGGAAAACGGCTCCCAGCAGAAGGAATCCTTCCGGGTGATGGGCCAACAGGTTATAGGCATAATACGGATTGAAAGCCCGTATTACTTCCGGATTATCAAGAATGTGAACAAGTCCGAGAACCCCAATGGTGGAGAACCATATGAACATGATTGGGCCAAAGGACTTACCAATAAAAGCAGTCCCAAATTGCTGGATGAAAAATAAAAAGGTAAGTATGATGATGGCAATGGTCAGAACCGGGATGTGATGATTGATCAGTTGCAACCCTTCAACGGCCGATAAGACGGTAATTGAAGGGGTGATGATTCCGTCGGCAAGCATGGTGCTGCCACCAATAATGGCAAAAATATAGAGCCAGCCACGTTTCCTTCGTAATAATGCAAACAGGGAAAAAATACCACCTTCACCGCGGTTGTCCGCTTTTAACGTGATCATTACATATTTTACGGTGGTTTGTAAGGTTAATGTCCAGATGATACAGGAAAGAATTCCCAGTGTAAGCTCCGAAGTAACGGTACCGGCCGATGAGACAAAGGCCTTCAATACGTAGAGGGGAGAGGTTCCGATGTCGCCAAAAACAATTCCCAATGAAATGACAACACCCGCTACACTTAACTTTTTCAATTTTTTTCCTGCGTCAGACAGCATACATTCCTGTTTAAAAAAAAGCAAACAAAAGTATCTGAATTCCAAATTGATTATTCAAATCTATAACTTTTTTTTTAATATTAAATTTGGATTAACAGAATGGGATGAATAGCCATATTAATCGTTTTTCCACCAGATTGTTACAATCGTTGATTTTCCGGCGTTTGTTCCTTTCGTTTTTTTTATTTCATGTTCGATGTTGGCAAACGGAAACCGGGTTCCGCACTGTCTGTCCGATCAGAGGAGGGGGCTGCCGTTTTGGGCAAAAAAAAGCGGTTCCTGTTTGAAACCGCTCTATCTTTTATTCGTTATCTCCTTTTATTCATGATGGGGATCTTCGATCGGCGGGTGGGAATTGTCAGCGGGATCCGTTCCACTACCACTTGGTTTGCTTCAAGTCCGTAAGCGTGAATGTCGCTTAATCCCAATCGTTTCATCAGATAATACATATTCAGTGTTAAACCATCGAAATAGGCCAGTTCGGTTTGCTTAATCACGGTCCGGTCAATATGTACAAAGGTAAACACCGACAGAATGTTGTGTTTTCTCAGTGAAGGATAGGTGCTCAGCAAATCAACGCTGCCCGCTAGCGAGAGATCTTCGAGAACCTGTTTGAAATATTCGTTGATCCGTGGCTGAACTTTGAAACCCAGATAAAAATCAATCCGCGTTATTTCGCCGGGCCACAACTCGGTCACTTTGTATTCCCTCAAATAGGGATCGTCCACAATATCTACGTGGAGGAACCAATAATGATCGGCTCGTTTGGGCGGGTTCCGGTTGATGATGGAATCGATGGTTTTTGCCTCCAGATCGGTCATCGAATTGGCATGGGTAGTATACACCAGGTGGCCGGCAAATTTGGGGATAGCCTCATCGTTTCTCATATCGGAAATAATGGGCAGATACGATTCAATCTTGTAGAACGAAATGAAACGGTTTCTTACTTTCCGGCCATGATACATGCAAAGCATCAGCAGGGTTAAGATGGAACCAACCGTGATGGTAAACCATCCGCCATGAGAGAATTTATTGAAATTAGAAATCAGAAATGAACCTTCAATGGTAAAATAGGTAAGTGCAAAGATCAAAACCATCCATATTGGTTTTTTTCGCATTAACAGGTAGAATACCACCAGCACCGAAGTCATCAGCATGGTAATGGTAATGGCCAATCCATAGGCGGCTTCCAGTGCGGAAGAGCTGCGGAAGGAGAGGATCACAAAAAGGCAGCAGGTATACAGGGCAATACACACCGACGGCACATACATCTGTCCTTTGGCATGGGAAGGATATTTGATCTTTATCTTGGGCCAGAAATTTAGTGAGATCGCTTCGCTGATCAGGGTATACGATCCGGTAATCGATGCCTGACTGGCGATAATGGCGGCCATGGTTGCCAGAATAACCCCAAACGGTAAGAACCATTGGGGCATGATGGCATAAAACGGATTGGTGGAGGAGGTGATATTTTCAATGTTCCGGATAATCCATGAACCTTGTCCCAGATAATTCAGTATCAGCATACATTTTACGAAAGCCCAACTGGTTCGTATATTTTTCAGCCCGCAATGGCCTAAGTCGGCATACAATGCTTCGGCTCCGGTAGTACAGAGGAAGACCGCGCCCAGCAATAAAAAGCCTCCGGGATGGTTTGCCAGTAAGTTGAAGGCATAATACGGATTGAAAGCCCTCAGTACCTCCGGGTTTTCAACAATGTTCAACGTTCCCAGTGTGCCCAATGTGGAAAACCAGACAAACATGATGGGGCCAAACGATTTGCCAATGAAAGCAGTTCCAAATTGCTGGATAAAGAATAGTAACGAAATGATCAGAATGGCAATCAGTAGCACATTGATTTGTGGATTAACTAATGTCAACCCTTCCACGGCCGATAATACCGTAATGGATGGGGCGATAATGCCGTCGGCCAGCATGGTGCTGCCTCCGATGATGGCAAAAATGAACAGCCACCAGCGCCGGCGCCTTAACAGGGCAAAGAGGGAGAATATACCACCTTCACCCCGGTTATCGGCTTTTAACGTTATCAGCACATATTTGATGGTGGTCTGCATCGTCAGTGTCCAGATGATACACGACAGGATTCCAAGCGTTAGCTCCGGAGTGACGGTACTGGTTGAATTCAGAAAGGCCTTTAATACATACAACGGAGAAGTTCCGATATCGCCAAAGACAATTCCCAACGAAATGATAACACCCGCAATGCTAAGTTTTTTTAGTTTATTTGCTGAATGAAGCTGCATTCATTAAATTTTTTTTGAAAAAGTCACCAAAGGTATCTCTATTTCCAATATCATATTCAAAACCAGTAAATTTTTTATTTGAATGAACTATCTAAAAAATAGCCTTTTAAAAACAACAACTGTTTTTTTATTGGATTCAGTAGGTTTTGATATACTCTACCAAATTTAAATTTTCTGTTGGAATTGGGGCGTATGGATGACCGGAAAATTGCCGG
>DAOQAB010000072.1:0-18445 GCA_035353695.1 Prolixibacteraceae bacterium | reverse complement strand
TCAAAATTTGCCGGTTCCTTCCATTATTCTGAATCTGAAGACAAAGGATTTGGTTCAAAACAATTACTGTGTCGATTTATTAGGTGCCGAAATTCATCGTTTCGATGAGTTTCGGGAGTTTGTTGTTCGCGGCGGGCAAATCGATCAGATTGTCGAATTCCCTTTTGACGAATGTGGATGCATTAAAAACACCAATGGCAAAAACATTCATGTTACGTTTAGCTATAATAAGCTCGACGACGATCAGATTATTATTATCCTTCAGCAATTCAAACTCAATATTCCCCAGCTATTTAAGAACAGCGATTTCCGGAATATCTTTAATGATGCACCATTTGGTTTTATTCTTTTAAATACTGCAACGAATGAAACGTTGTGGGTGTCGTCGTACCTGGTTTCAAAAACCGGTTATTCGGCCCAGGAGATTGCCGATTTGTCGTGGGAGGATATCACCTACGATGAAGATGTGCCCAAACAGAAATCTCTTCTGGAGAAATTGAACAGCAACTTTTTAAACTCGTTCTTCCTTGAAAAAAGGCTGATTTCAAAGACGGGTAAAATTTACTGGTTTTCGGAATATGTTCGTAATTTTGAGTTCAACCGGGAGAATTTCCGTTTGATTATACTTCGCGATATCTCGAACGAAAAAGAGAATGAAACCGAGCTGTTACGGGCCAAACACAAGGTTGAAGAGGCCGAACACCTGAAATCGGCTTTTCTCGACAACCTTCCTCATGAGATCAGGACTCCGTTGCACGCCATTACCGGTTTTACCAGTTTGCTGAGCGATCCCGAACTGTCGCATGAAGACCGGATCGAATATGTGAAGTTTATACAGGACAGCAGTAACGATATCCTCAATTTGATGGATAATATCATCGAAATTGCCAAACTGGAAACCAATCAGGTAAAACCGAAAAAGGAGAAATGTTATATTAATAGTATTTTCGATAAACTCCAGCACGATGTGGAATCGAAGCTGGAAATCCTCGAAAAGACCCATCTTCAGGTAAAGGTTGTTCGCGGAAATCACGATCCGTTGTTCATGATCTTTTCCGATCCCGAAAGGATTTATCAAATCATTACTCACTTGCTGAACAATGCGTTGAAGTTTACCAATGAGGGGTTTATCGAATTCGGATACTCTTTTGCGGCTAACAACCGTATTGCTTTTTATGTGAAAGATTCGGGGATTGGAATTCCCGAAGATCAGCAGGAAATAATCTTTAAGAAATTCAGCAAATCGGGCAATATCAATACCAATAAGAACCGTGGAACCGGGCTGGGGTTGGCTCTCTCGAAGAAACTGGTCGAACTGCTTAATGGTGAAATCAAAGTGGAATCGGCCGAAGGGGAAGGGAGTACCTTTAGTTTCTATCTGCCCATCGAGAAAGAACAACGGATTTCGATTACCAAACCTTCGGTGTATGGCGATATCAACTGGAGCTCTAAAACCATTCTGGTGGCCGAAGATACCGATTCGAACTACTTCTTTATTGAAGCTTTCCTCGAGCGGACCAAAGTGAACCTGCTTTGGGCTAAAGATGGGAATGAAGCCGTGAAGATGTTTAAAGATAACCAGGTGAACCTGATTTTGATGGACATTATGATGCCCGAAAAAGATGGATACGATACCACCCGCGAAATTAAAGCGATCGATTCAGACATACCAATCATTGCCCAAACGGCGCTGGCTTTGCCCGACGATGAGGAAAAATGTTATGCTGTTGGTTGCGACTATGTACTGATCAAACCCATCAACAGCGACGATCTCATTGCAACGATCAAACGGTTTATTTTATAATATTCTGTTCTGATAGATCTCCAAGAGAACTTTTATTTCTCAAACGATTTGGATTGAATCAATTCAGCGGGGAAACCATATCACACGGAGCAAATTTTTATACTGGATACAGAAGTACCGGCAGGCCAGTACTTCACACCTGGGTTTTGCATCGTTTTCCATAAGTTCCGAAGAGCCGACAATACCATCTGCCAAAAATAGAGATTGAACTGTCTAGTGTCATGTAGTGAGGTTTTTAAAAATTTTTACGATGCTGTTTGGGTTTTCTGGCAACTCCGGGTTGTTCCTATATTGCCAGCCAGCCGGTAAGCACTGAGGCTTTGACGGGCTGGGCGGGCTTGTGATCAACAAACTTGGCCGGGACCCGCTCTCGGGGGACATCTTCATTTTTATTAACCGCAACAGGACACTTATTAACTAGAGTTCGATTTTTATTTAATTGAAAATAAATACGATAATCTTTTTTTTAAGATTTTTTTCTTTGAAAAAAGATTTGTTATTGAAACGATTAACTTAAAAACATCTATCCGAATTTTTGGGATCAAAATGTGATCATCAACATGCTTCCGTTGACTGATAAGGAAAAGTTGTCAAACATTTTTGATTGCGGGAGTGAAGATTCTTTTAATCGGGGTTAACCGAAATTTGAATGGAGCAATGATTAATGCAAAGATTCCACATGAATACATTGAAAACCTGGAGAACATAATCTGAAATACTGGAACCACTCCATTCCGGAACATTTTTTTTACTTTCATAAATTTTTTTCACTGCAACAAATGAGGATTTATGTGTGGTAACATCCTTGCATGGATTTGTAATCCAAGTGCTTTGTGAAAATTGCTTATCCTTTGGCCTTCTCAGTTTGGTCTCGTTTGCAAAGGTTTTTAATTCCTGACAGTTTTCATCCGGATCGCTGCATTATTTTTATCATTCAAAGTAAACATAATTCAGATATTATTATTTTTGTAATACTGTACAATCAACTTGGTTGATTGATTTTGAAATGTATTTATACTGTATTAAAAATGAAGCTATTCTAATGAAACGAATGATTTTTTTGTTCTTATCTCTTTTGACCGCGAGTTGTGGGTTTTCGCAATCCGATTTTCGGGGAGGATATATTATTACAAATTAGGATGATACCATATTTGGAGAAATTGACAACCAACGAGAAGCATTGAATTCATCTCTGTGTATTTTCAAGAAGGATTCTTCTTCCGGGTTTGAAGAATTTGCGCCTGGAGATATAAAATTGTATCAGTTGACGGATGGTAAATTGTATGTGTCAAAGCAGTTGCCGTCGAATTATGAAGGACAAAATGCTCTTGTTTTTTTGGAATGCCTAATTCAAGGAAAAATAAGCCTGTTTATGTACAATTCGTCTATTGGTCTTCAGTATTTTATTGAGACACCCAATGATGTTCTGCATGAACTGCATAATACCCAAAAAACTATTGTTGAACATGGCACTGCTTATAACACTGAACGTAGAGAATATGTTGGCGAGCTAAAATATTATTTGAGCGACTGCCCGGAGATAGGGCCACTCATTTATAAAACACGGTTTGATCGTAGATCATTGGTCGATCTTATCCGAAATTATCAACGAAAAACCTGCGATAATAACCTATCCGTAGCATTTGACAAGAATGACGATAAACTGAAAATTACCTGTTCTGGTATCATTTCTTATTGGTACAGTAATGTTTACGTGAATGATGGTGATCCGGAATTTTTGCTTCCAACGAAATCAGCTGGTTATGGTGTGATGATCGAACTATCCGGAATCCCTGATTTAAGCAAGAAATTGTCATTGCGGACCGGAGTCAATTATTTCAATAACAAATACTACATTGACACCAGTTTGCCTTATCCGTACAATTTATTCCCTGATCCTTTTATCTATCATATTCGTGTTTTTCGATTTCCTCTTTCCTTTCGTTACGCTTTTACCACCAGTTTTATAAAGCCTTATCTGGAGATTGGCGGAGCACTTAATGGAAGGGATGTTGTTAAGAGATTGAACATCATTCAGATTCAGGCAATACATCCTGTGCAGTTTTCCGGATTTGCCAATGTTGGGATCGCTGTTTCATTGAAGAATAAGTTGAAAATGGATTTAGGATATAGCTTTGAACGTGCATTCCGATTTTATGGTTCACCTGACGATAAGTCGTATTGCAATAATCATATTTTCAGTTTTTCTATTGGGCATCCTTTTTGAAATGGGGACGTAGTTTTTTGAGATCATTTTTTCTTGAGAATTTTGTTTCTGGCTTCAAAGGTAACTTGCCAACCAGTCCGTCTGGCAGGCTTCACACAATACCCATTAAGGTCCGAAAAGTCTGTTTGTTAACAAAAAAGATCAAAAACCTTCCATTTGTTTCGAATAGGAACCCAAAGGGGGGTGGTGGGTTTGTTTTAAATAAAAATTGAACCTGCTCCCTTCTGGTAATAGGTTGTTTGATAATAAAATGTAAGAATCATTGTTGTGCCCCCATTATTTTTCTTACTATTCATAAAAATATAGATATTCTATTTTGTAGAAAAGTGCTCATTGAAATAACATTACGTAATATACTTAGGCTAAAAACAATCATTGTGTAATTTAAATACCCTACTTTCGAGCCAAACTAAACAAATTGTAAATCTTATGAGACATAAAGGTATTTTATCTAAATTTATTTTCGTGACCCTCTTTTTTATCGGTTGTTCGGTGCAACTTTTGGCACAATCCAATGAAAGTGGGCAGATTTCATCTATCCTTCAGGTTCAGCAATACGACCGGGCGATTCATATCATGGCCATGTTATTGATCGGATTTGGCTTTCTCATGGTTTTTGTTAAAAAGTATGGCCGTTCTGCATTAACAGCCACTTTTTTGTTGGTAAGCATATTGCTTCCGGTCTATCTCTCAATCAAAACACTTGGGATTTTTGAATCACGAGGGGAGATTGAACAATTTATTTTAGCCGAGTTTGGTGCAGCTAGTTTGTTGATTGCCGCTGGCGCCATTCTGGGAAGAATCAAGATTTTTCAGTATATTATTCTGGGCCTTTTATTTATTCCATTTTATATTTTGAACGAGTTGATTGTGGTTGAAGATTATTTTCATGTAATCGGTAAAGTGGCCGATACCGGAGGCTCCATCGTTATTCATGCTTTTGGCGCTCTTTTTGGTATTGCTGCTGCTGTTTCGTTGACAACAAAAAAGGATATGGAAACCCCCATCCAATCCGATGCGACCACCGATAAGTATTCCATTCTGGGTAGTATGGTTTTGTGGATTTTCTGGCCAAGTTTCTGTTCTGCACTGGTGCCTGTTGAAGCCATTCCTCATACGGTTGTCAATGTGTTTCTGGCGTTATGTGGGTCGACGCTGGCAACTTATATTGCGTCTGTCGCAATCAGGGGAAAAGTAAGTATTGCCGATATTGCCAACGCTGCTTTAGCTGGAGGTGTTGCAATTGGTGCAACCTGCGATTTTGCCACACATGGCCAGGCAATGATTATTGGAGCGATTGCCGGAACTATTTCAACCATTGGATTTGCTAAACTTCAGGACAAACAACAAAAATTCCATCAGATTATTGATACGTGCGGTGTGTCAAATCTTCATGGTATACCGGGTATTTTTGGTGGTCTTGCGGCCATCGTTGTTGTGGAAGGTTTGGATATCTCTGCCCAGTTGAAAGGGATTGCTTTTACGGTAGCATTGGCTGTTGTAGCTGGTTTGTTTACCGGTAAGGTGGTATCGTTATTTGGAAGGCCAAAGGAAATCTATAATGATTTCGCTGAATTTCAGGATGTAGAATAGCCGAAAAGCCGATCATTAAAATATTGGAATGCTGGGATACAGAATAATGGGAGTCGATTATTCTGTATCCCAGCATTTCTTCTTTTCTATTGTTTCCCTTTACATTTGATGCTCCGCTTTTTTGGCTACGTCATTGAGCCATACCCTGCGGATTATAGCACTTCCGGGATAGATGATGCGCCAGTAACGGCCAAAGATCCGATTGTCCCGCGGCGTTGTTGCCAGGTTGCGCGTTTCGGTCGATAGAAGGGTTTTATTGTTCCCCAGTGGGATAAAACGAAAGTTTACCACAACCTTTACGTAGCCGGGTTGGTTGAATGCCCTGAATTCATCGAACGTGGTAATTTCTGGTGGCGGGGTTTTGCCGGAGGCTTTGAGGATCATCAGGGTAATGAGTTCCGACGAGTCGGCCACAATGAAGTTGAAATCGGGTGTAGTAAAGGTGTCGGTGCATGGCCGGTTATTGGTTGCCGAATCGCTCATATCTTTGTTCTCGTCGGCAATTCCACGGATCTTCATCAGCAACAGTACAACCGGAATATCTTTTACCCCGGTGGTTTTGAGGGTCTCTTTGATCTTTTCGGGCGATGCTCCGATGGTTACTTCGTGGTACTCGTTGAACGTGTAACTTTTCAGCAAGCTATCGAGGTGTTGTTGGGTATTGGAATAGTGCAATATGATCGGAGAACAGAGTGCCAGCAACGAAATAAGCAATCCTCCGCCAATCACATAACCGGCAATGGTGCGGTTGAAGATGAACAGAAAAGCCATCGGCCTGATCAGGGAGATTACGCCAACCAGGGTCAGGATGATACCGATCCAGAAGAAGTAAGAGGGGGCATAAAACGGGGCATAATGCATCAGCCGGAACATGATTGCCAGAGCGGCTGAAATACAGATTATACCGGGAAGGAAAGAAAGGTAGTTCATGGTTGTCTCTTTTTTGATTACGGTACAAACATGCCTGTTTTTGAATGGCGATAGAAAAAAAATCTGCAAAATGGGTGGTTTGATCTGTGAATGGTTTGAAATGACCGAAAATCAAGGCTCATCCTATTGCCGAAAAAACTATTTTTAAACCCAAACTTTTGATACGATGGAAGAGATTATTTTAAACGACCATAACAAACAGGAATATCCACCCATGCATTCGGCTGAACACATTCTGAACCAGACTATGGTGCGGATGTTCGGTTGCGAACGTTCCAAATCGACCCACATTGAACGGAAGAAAAGCAAATGTGATTATAACCTGAACGAGGAACCGACAGCCGAACAGATAAAGGAAATAGAAACCCGGGTGAACGACGTAATCGGGCAGAACCTTCCCATTACCATGGCGTATGTGAAACGGTCGGAAGTTCCCGAAAGTGTCGATCTGAGCAAACTTCCCGAGGAGAGCAGCGAAACCCTGCGGTTGGTCTTCATTGGCGATTACGATACCTGTGCCTGTATTGGACAGCATGTTTCAAACACTTCCGAAATTGGAACGTTCCGGATTATCAGTACCGACTATGCCGAAGGACGGCTGAGGATCCGTTTTAAACTGGAGAGCTAAACTGAAAAACGGAAGCCGTCCAACCGTGAGCAGGAAGTGATTCGATAAGTTATTGACACTTTATTAACGATCGTTGTATCAACACAAAGGGTTCGTTATCTTTGCATCGTCTGAATTTAAAAATAGCACTTCATGGATATTCAATTAAAGTATGGATGCAATCCGCACCAGAAAAATGCAAAGGTCGTTTTCCCCGGAGAAGTTTCACCGTTGAAGGTCTTAAACGGGACTCCCAGTTACATCAATATTCTCGATGCGCTGGCAGCCTGGCAGTTGGTGAAGGAACTGAAAGCGGCAACCGGTATTGCCAGTGCCACTTCGTTTAAACATGTTAGTCCGGTAGGGGCAGCTATCGCCAAAAAGCTCGATCCTGCATTCCTGCAGTCTCAGTTTGTCAAGCAGACCGATTTGTCGCCGGTTGCAACCGCTTATCTCCGTGCCCGTGGTGGCGACCGGATGTGCGCGTTTGGCGATGCGGCTGCGGTAAGCGAAAAAGTGGATGTTTCGCTGGCAAGTATTATCAAAACCGAAGTTTCGGACCTGCTGATTGCTCCGGCTTACGATCCGGAAGCGCTCGAAATCCTGAAATCGAAAAAGAATGGCAATTACCTGGTTCTTCAGATGGATCCCGATTATGAACCTGCAGAGCAGGAAACCAAAGAGATCTTTGGTTTTACGTTGCAGCAGGCACGTAACAATGCCGTGGTTGATGCCAACTTCTTCAACAATATTTCATCCAAAAAAAAGGAAGTAACTACCGACGCTTTGCAGTCGCTCATTGTTGCGACCATTGCACTGAAATATACCCAGTCGAATTCCATTGCCGTTGCCTACGACGGTCAGCTGATCGGTGTTGGTGCCGGACAGCAGTCGCGGGTTCATTGCCTTCGTCTGGCCTGTAACAAAGCCGATAAATGGTTTTTGCAGCAACATCCGCGGGTGTTGAGCCTTGAGTTTGTCGAAGGGCTGAAAAAACCCGATAAAGCCAATGTGGTTGACCAATTCCTTCTGTGGGACGAACTCTCTGACAACGAGAAGAAACTGATGGCCGCACAGTTGAAAGAGGTGCCGGAACCCATCTCGGCCGAAGAAAAGGCTGCTTTTATCAAACAGTTCCAGGGAATCAGCCTCTCTTCCGATGCTTATTTCCCTTTCCGCGACAACATTGACCGTGCCAGCCGAAGCAATGTTCAATACATTGCCCATGCCGGAGGTTCTGTTCGTGACGAAATTTGCATTGAGGCAGCCAACGAATACAACATGGTGCTGTTCCAGACCGGAATCCGCCTGTTTACCCATTAACAGAATTTATAAGAAAATAAAAATTTGTGTTACAATAATTGATCAGAATAGCCCGGGCATTTATGTTGGGGCTATTTTTACAAAAAGAGAAAGATGAAGAAGGTGTTGCTGTTATTGGCCGAAGGTTTTGAAACATTCGAGGCCAGTGTGTTTATTGATGTCATTGGATGGAACCTGACCGATGGCGATGGTTCAACCCGGCTTTTTTCCTGTGGATTGAAGAAGAGTATCAAAACTTCGTTTGACCAGACTTTTGTGGTCGATTATCTGGTTGATGAAATCGATGTGGATGACTTTGATGCACTGGCCATTCCCGGAGGTTTTGAAGAGTATGATTTTTATGCCGATGCTTACGATGAACGTTTCCTGAACCTGATCAGGCAATTTTATGCCAAAGGGAAGATCATTGCTTCCATTTGTGTGGCTGCTTTAGTGCTGGGCAAAAGTGGTGTCCTGAAAGATCGAAATGCGACCACCTACAACACGCGGCAGGAACTGTTAGTCGGGTTTGGTGTGCACGTTGTGAATGAGCCCATTGTAGTCGACGGGAATATCATTACTTCCTGGAACCCTTCAACGGCCGCCTTTGTGGCTTTTACCCTGTTGGGAATGCTTACTTCAAAAGAAAATGAAAACTACATCCGGGAGATCATGGGATTTGAAAAGATTTCCTGAATTTGTTAATAACCAGAAAGCCACCGGAATAAGAAAAGCCACGGAGCCGATAAAGGTTTCGTGGCTTTTCGTTATAAAGAACGATGAAGCATGAACACGCCTCTCGTTTATTCTGCGATTTTATACGCTCCTAAAAACTCACCGTGCCTGATGTACAGAATCCCATTGTCGATTACCGGATGGGCAAAATGTTCACGGCTACCTTTGCTGATTTTAAAACTGCTGATATCTTTCAGCGCTCCGCTTCGGTAATCAACCAGGTGCATCTCTCCTTTGTCGTTATAATAGTAAAGCATTTGATCGGCAACAATCGAGATACCCCGGCCAATGGAAAGGGAGTCGGAAATGGCCCCGGTAAGGGCATTTACTTCGTAGAGCTTGTGTTTTGAAAAACCATTGCTGAAAATCACGCTGTCCTGTTTTACAATGCCCCCCATGTAATTATCCACCTTGGGGTTGTTCCACAGGGGGGTAATCTCTTTCCCGTCGTTACTGATCTGTAGTGCGACGGCTTTATTCCCGTCGCCGGCAAAGTAGTAGAGGATGTTGTTTTCGACCAATACGGTATTCGCATGGGTATCGCCCTCGCCATATCCCCGTTTTTCAAGCGGAATATTGGTTTGTTCGTGGCTCCAGAGCAGTTCACCTGTTTCGGCATCAATTCCCAGCAGGTGATAGGTGGTGAAATCCGCAATCATCTTCCTTCCGGCGACGGCAAAAAGGGCAGGGGAGTTGTAGGTTGAATATTCACCAAAAGCCTTGCAGTTCCAAATCAGGTTGCCGTTAAACCGGTTTAGTGCAATCACATTGTAGTTGGGACCGCCGGGTGTGCAAAACACCTTCTCTCCGTCGATCAACGGGCATTCTGCAAAACCAAACATGGGCGATTTCCCTTCAAAATCACGGATCATGTTCTTCTGCCATACTACTTTCCCGGTGTTCATATCTACACACGAGAGATCGCCTTTCCCGGTCATGGTATAAACCAGATTTCCCGAGACCGAAGGTGTTGAACGGGACCCGGGGAAATGGGAAACCCATTCTTGTCCGATCTCGGTTTGAATAACAAGTTTACCATTTTTGTCGAAGGTGTAGAGATAAGCGGTGCTGTCAATAATTCCTTCAACAAAAATTTTCTCTGAAGCAACAATGGGCGATCCGAACCCCACGCCCAGCGTATCGGTTTCCCAAAGCAGTTGCGGGCCATTTTCTGGCCACTGTTTCAATAGATTACTTTCCGGATAGTAGCCGGAGCGGTTTATGCCACGCCAGTCGGGCGTTTTGTTTGTTGGTTGGTTTACAAGGCCTCCGAAGATGGCAAGAAGAATAAAAAGTGTCTTCATGGTTTCAATTTTGTTTAATGGTCTAAAAATAATGAATTGGCTGTTGGTTTGATGCATCGGGATATTCTTTTCAAGTTTTAGGGAATATTGTTTTGTTAAAATCATTGACATCCAGTTGAACACCTCATTGAAAAAATGTGCATATTTGATCTGCATGCTCAATTTGAATGTGTTAAGTAATAGAAATTAGTTATTGTCGTATGGATTGTTGAGTCAAAGTGCAACCAGTTAGCACTTAGCGCAAATAATAAATAGTCAATTATAAATAATAAATCACTTAATAAGCCGTTTAAATAAAACTTTATGAAGAAGAAAGTATTTGTTGTTGAATGTCCCGGTTATGACCAAACCGAAGAAAAAATAGCTCAGTTGCTCGGGATGATGGGCGGAATTGAGCAGTTTGTTAAACCGGGTCAAAAGATTGTATTAAAACCCAACTTGCTTGCTGCCGCCGAGCCCGAAAAGGCGGTAACAACCCATCCCTCAGTAGTTGCTGCAACTGCCCGTCAGGTAAAAAAAATTACCGGTGATATTTTATTGGTCGATAGTCCCGGATCGGGTTATAGTTACGATAAGAAAACCCTTGAAAAGACTTACCGGGTATGCGAAATGGACAAGGCCGCTTCGGCTGCAGGTATCGGGCTCAATGATGATACCACGTATGAGACAGTCTCTTATTCGGATGGAAAACTGGTAAAACGATTTGAAGTTCTTACTCCGGTAGCTCATTGTGATGGCTATATCAATCTGTGCAAGTTTAAAACCCATGCGCTGATGTATCTGACCGGCGCTGTAAAGAATATTTTTGGACTGATCCCGGGGCGTATTAAACCTGGTTATCACAGCACCATGCCCAATAATGACCTCTTTGCCGGTGTGTTGCTCGATCTGGCAACCATGATGCCTCCGGTCTTAACCATTATGGATGCGGTTGTTGGCATGGAAGGCGATGGTCCTTTCAACGGAACTCCCTGTCAGATTGGTTATCTGATCGCATCCACCGATTTGCTGGCCATTGATCTGCTTATGTCAGAAATGGCGGGCATTCCGGTTGAGAATAATCCGCTGCTGACTGAAGCCAAAAAACGAGGAATGTATCCTGCAAGCATGGATGATGTTGAAGTTGTAGGGGTTCCACTGGAGAAACTGAAATTGAAAGAGTATAAACTTCCAGGATCGTATTCAACACACGACCATAGTAGCCTTGGAAAAGGAAATTTGTTGATGGGACTTGTCAAGTCGGGATATACGGTTGAACCAAGGGTAAAAGCATCAGCCTGTACGGCTTGTGGCGCCTGTAAAAAGGCTTGCCCGCGCGATGCCATTCAAATCATCAACAACGTATCGGTAATCGACAAAACGAAGTGCATCCGTTGTTACTGTTGCCACGAAATGTGCCGGTACAATGCCATCGAGTTGCACCGAAGCTTCCTTTACCGGGTAGCCAGTCGCATTGGTTAAAAGATACTTTTGTTTATTTAATCTTTGAGAATGAACACCGAACGATTGAGTATCCGTTTTACACATATACGACATGCTACTTCATTAATTGATATGGATGGCACCAAATTCCTGATCGATCCAATGCTGTCGGGAAAAGAGAAGTTGCCGGCCGTTACACTTACCCGCAATCGGTTGAAAAATCCACGGATTGATTTGTCTTTTACTGCTGATTCTCTGTTGGAAGAAACAGATTATCTGATGCTGACCCATTTGCACTTTGATCATTTTGACGACGAAGCAGCCAGAAGGATTCCCAAAACATTGCCGGTAATTTGTTCCCGGAATGATTCAAAAAGGTTGTCGAAAATGGGCTTTACAACTCTTCTGCCAGTGAGTGATTCTGTTGTGATTAAAGATGTTGAGATTAAGCGATACCCAGCTGTCCACGGTCATGGCCTGTTGAGGTTCCTCACGGGAGAAGGATCTTCTTTCCTGATTAAATATCGGGGCATCAAAATATTTCTCACCGGTGATTGTGTTCTAACGGATTCTTTAAAGCAAATTCTGCTTGAAACGGAGCCCGATGTGTTGATTGCCAATGGTGGAGCTGCCAGGTTTCTGTTTGGGAAGCCAATTACCTTGTCGATTAAAAATATCAAAGAGCTTTCTTCTCTCCTTAAAGATACTAAAATTCTGGTGGTTCATTTGAACGCATTGAATCATTGTACCGAAACGATCGATTTCTGTAAAGAACAGATTATTGGTTTTTCGAATATTCAGATACCCAGCAATGGGGAGACCATTCTGTTGAAATAATTTTAGTGATAATTCGTTGATTTAATTTTAAATAAATGAAGACACTGATTGTAGTAAACGGAACCATGGGGGGTGGAAAAACCACTTTGTGTGAGAAACTGAATAAACAGCTCTCTTCGTCGGTATGGCTCGATGGTGACTGGTGCTGGATGATGAACCCCTGGATCTTTTCGGAAGAGAACAAAGCAATGGTCATCGAAAACATTGGATTCCTTCTGAGGAACTATCTGAAGAATTCGGGTTTTGATTATGTGCTGTTTAGTTGGGTTATTCATCAGGATGCTATCTGGAATTTGATTTTGCAGCAGATTTCCGATCTGGAATTTGAATTGATCCGTTTTTCGCTGGTTTGTGATAACGCAACGCTCGAACAGCGGCTTATTCAGCGGGGCGACACTCCGGATGTGATCAGGGAAAGCCTGGGCCGGTTAAGTTTCTATGAAGAAATGGATTCGGTGAAGATTGATACAGCCAATTCAATCGATGAAAACCTGATCTTGATGATGAATAAAATTACAGAACGAAAAAGAGTGTGATCATGAATGAAATTCGAAGAAAAGACAGAGCAATTAGCGAGATTGAAGCAATTCAGCTGCTGAAAGATGGAGAATATGGAGTTCTTTCAATGGGAACTGCCGATCAGGGCGGATATGGTATTCCTTTGAATTATGTGTACGACGATGGAGCCATCTATTTTCATTGTGCACCGGAGGGAGAAAAGCTTAATTTTTTGAACACCTGTAATAAAGTTTCTTTTTGTGTGGTGGGCAAAACAGAAGTTATGCCTTCAAAATTTGGTACACTTTACGAAAGTGCCATTGCTTTTGGTGAGATATCTGAACTTCAGGGCGAAGAAAAACAAAGAGCCTTGGTCCTGTTTATTGAAAAGTACTCAGCAGATTATCGGAATGAGGGACAAGCCTATCTTGAAAAACTGTTTGATCGGGTCAAGATCCTGAAACTTTCTGTAAATTTGGTTACCGGGAAAGCAAGAAAACATTAAAATGACTTTTCAAAAGATCTTTTGCCTGTTCATTCAATCAGTTGCGAGACAAATGACGCCGGACACAGAAGATTGGTAGAAAGAGATTGCAATGGATATCCATTTTATCACAAATGAGCAGTTGTACAAGCAGGTTATTGAGCCAGTGGTCAATGCATCATCTTTTGTGTGGATTGGTACGGCCGACATTAAGGATTTGCATGTTCATTATCGAGGAGAAGTGAAATCCTTCCTGGCGGTGCTCGATAGTTTAATTAAGAAACGCGTGGCCATCCGGCTTTTGCATGCCAAAGAACCCGGTCCCAATTTCCGGAGGAGCTTTGACAAATATCCTAAACTATGGGACTCTATGGAACGGCAACTTTGTCCACGGGTTCATTTCAAACACATCATTATTGACGGCAAGTTTGCTTACTCCGGTTCCGCTAACCTTACGGGAGCAGGCTTAGGGATCAAAAGCGCCAATACCCGTAATTTTGAATCGGGTTTTGTTTCGACCGAGCCCGCAGTTATTGAATCCATTATGAACCAATTCGACGAGGTCTGGCTCGGAAAATATTGCAAAACCTGTAAGCGGAAAGCTTTTTGCAGCGATCCGATCTTGTAAACATTAATTATCTACTTTAACCGTTCAATAAATTCAATGGCTTTATCATAGAAAAAGTCGGGATCCTGATTCATGGGGCTGTGGGTGCACCCTTTGGCAATGAACATCTCTTTGTCGGTGGAACTAATCTGGTTGTAAAAAACATCTCCCAGCTCTTTTGGGCAAACCATGTCGTACTCTCCATAAATTATCAGCACTGGAACTGTAATCTTGTTGAGCTGACTGGTATAACTGGCATGGAGAATGTCTTTGGAAAATTTCTTATTGACATACATATTGCTCAGCATTGCAGAAAAAGGCCGTTCCCATTCGGGCGCATTCAGGTCAATCTCCTCTGATTCACTTTTTTTCAGGTTGTCGAGGCAGGACTGTCCTTTCCAGGCTAGCTGGTTTATTTTCATCGATTCCTCAAACGTAAAATTCCCGGTGTGTTCATGGCAGTAGGAGAGGATATCATTCCATTTATCCACTTTTTTTCCCATTGCAATTTGCCGTTCACCTTCGGCCAATAACCGTGTTCGGGTTAATGAGTCGTTTAGCGGATAGTCAAAAGCCCCATCGGCATAAATCAATCCTTTAATCTGTGACTGATAGTCGCTTTTGGTCAGATATGCCGGCGACAAAAGACCACCAAAACTGTGCGCCATCATGAACAGTTCAATATCGTTGCCATAGCGTTGCTTTAAGACCGAGATCAGACAGTTTATATCTTCGGCCATGTTGTCGAGGGAGAGATTTTCTGCATTGAAGTTCCCCTGCGACGAACCGGCATCGCGCTGGTCGGAATAGATCACGGCATAACGGCTTTCGATGTTTTCCCTCATGTAGCTGTTGCTATACGATAATCCACTGTCTCCGGGACCTCCGTGTACGATAAGCAGGAAGATTTTACTGGCGGTATTTCCCCTGACCAGTGTAAACAGGGATGCACCTTTCCTTTCAATGTAAAAATAGTCGGAAGCATTGTTTCCCATGGTGATCTCTTCTTTGTGGCAGGAAACAAGAAGAAGCAACATCAGGCTTGCTACCATGATTGCTCTGGTTATTTTGAGAAAGTTCATACGTTACTGTTTTTTTGTGTTTTTCAATTGATAGATAATGCCAAGTTCAAACGTCGGCCTCAAATAAACGCTATTGTTGTAGGGATACATCGCCAAAAGATTCAGCTTGGAGTAAAGTTTAAATGGCTTATCCTTTTGTTTAACAGAAAAATCATATCCAATGCCTCCTCCCACCGACAGCAGGGGGTAGAAATAGCCCGAACTCTTTTTAACGGAGAATTGGCCTGTTTCGTCGAACTGGTAGGTTGTTCCTCCCAGAAAGGTCCGGCTTATTCCTATTTCAGGAGAGAATTCAGTGAAAAACCCGTTGGAACGGATCTTTCTTTTGGTCCATCCGGCAGTGAGGTATATATTGTCGTGGTAACCCCGATGGTGGTAATACCCTACATTGGCCGACAGCAGATTCTCACGGGTAAATATCCGGGTTTTGCCTGACTTTTTGGTTTTTTCAAAATTCAGCGATTTGTAGGCGACTTCGTATCCGGCTTTGGCCCCGGGATAAAGAATCGAACTGTTGTATGCCAGCTTCATTCCCTGTGGAAAACCGATGGAAGGCACCAGCATTAATAGGAAAAGGTAAAAAAGATTCTTTTTTCTCATACATTTTTTTCCAATAGGGACAACATAAAAACCAACGCGTTGCATTTGGAGGATCGTTTTCTTGTGTTGAGGTTTGTCTTAACCGCGATAGAGCGGATCGTTCTTCACCTCTTTGACCATCTTTGAAAACGATTTTTCCTGTTTTCTCTTTTCATACACCGACGCTGTATAATGCCATGCTTCTTTCCGAAGTTTCAGGTAGCTTTCATACACCTCGTTGGGAAGATCTCCGTTTTCAACAGCTTCAATCACAGCACATCCTTTTTCGTTTATGTGCTGACAATCCTTAAAGCGGCATTGTCCTTCAAAATGGCTTATATCCAATATTTCAGACAGCGATTCGGTGTGGTCATTGGTTACTCCGAACAATTTCACCCCGGGAGTGTCGATCAGCATACCCGAGCCATCGAGCAATACCATTTCACGACGGGTGGTGGTATGCCTTCCTTTCCCTGTTGAATCACTGATGGCCGCAGTCGGAAAAATATCCTGTCCGCAAAGCCTGTTAATCAGGGTGCTTTTCCCAACCCCCGAGGAACCAGTAAATACCACCGTTTCGCCTTCAGAGATAAAACCACGGAGGATTTCAATCGTTGCAGGCTCCTGAATGGAAGTAAAGAAAACAGCCATTTTATCCGACAGGTGCTTGATGGCCTTTTCAATATTTTGCAGGTCATGTTCCATATCGGCTTTAGTCAGTACCAATGCCGGTTGAATAGCTTCCTCCGACAGTTGAAGCATAAAGCGTTCGATCCGGCGAACATTGAAGTTGTTGTCGAGGCTTTGTACAATAAACGCTTTGTCGACATGCGATGCAATGGCTTGTTTTTCGGCAACCGTGCCGGTTTTAAGCCGGTAAAGTGTTTTTTTGCGGGGCAGCAGATCAACAATGATCCCTTTGCCGGAGTCGACAGGCTGAAAAATCACCCAGTCGCCGGTACAGGGATAATCTGACCTTCCATAGAGCATATTCCCGGTGAGTTCACAAACAAAAAATCCCGTTTCTGAAACGACTTCATAACATGTTTTATGGGTGACCGATATTCGTCCGTGTTCAAGTGCTTGATATGCCGATTCTTCTTTTTGCCGGAACAGCCAATCGTTCCAGCCATATTGTTTTAAATTGTTCATTTTGTTTTGTTTTAAGTTGAAAGCAATAGAAGGCAGCCGGAAATATTGAAAGCAATTGTTTCCCATCGCCTTCTATTGCTTTCCATTACCTGCTAAATCTTCTTTCCGATATAGAACACATAACCGTAATACTCTTTGTACTTGTTGTACAGTTGTGCTTCATGACGCTCGTTGGCCACCAACCCTTCGGCGGTTGCATTACCAGCATACTTCTTCAGAAAAATTTCCTGTGCCCTCACTTGATGAATATAAAAATGATCGGTCCAGCAGTTTTCGGGCAGGATAAACATCGCTGTGGGAATATAACCGGCTTGCTGCATTTGGGCTACTTTGTTGGGAATGGTATCTATTTCCGGATAGGCATCGGTCCAAAATGCATGGATTTCGTCGGGCCTCTCTTCGGTAAACCACGATGCTTCGGTAACCGCAACATAGCCTCCGGTTTTCAGAAACTTCCGCCATTCTTTCAATCCTCTTTCAAAACCAATATTGTAGATGGCTCCTTCGGACCAGATCAGATCCAGTTCTTCTTCCTGAAAAGGCAGATTGTCCATTGAGCCAACTTTCCCGATTACCCTCTCCTGCAAATGATGTGTGGTTGCATTGGAGTTGAACAAGTCGATAAAGGTTGGAAATAAGTCGATACCAACCATATTCCCCGGAGTATGTTGGGCTAGTACCATGGTTTGACCACCGGTTCCACAACCAATGTCTGCAATCTTCGACTGGCTGGTTAGCCCTTCAATAAAACTTAATGCTTTAATGGTTACTTCCGGACTTCCCGGGCCCTGTCGTTCAATACTGGAGAAATATTCGCAGATTAAATTAAAATCGAATTCGTGAATGGATTTATTTTCGTTACTCATGATGTTTAATTTTAAATAGATGAAAAACAGAGCAAACAGAGAAATTGCAAAAACAACTCTGAGGAAAACTCCTATATTGTTTAAATTTCCCGTAGGGAAAGAATATGGGTAGTAAAATGATCATTTACCTTGTTTCTATTGTCCCGTACGGGACGAAATATAATTTCATTCCTGATGTTTTCTACCCATATAATGTTCCTAAAGGAACGATAAAATATAAACAGTTACTCCGCGTACTCTGTAGTTAAAAAATAAATGAAATCCACTCTGACAAGAATATGCCTGAGTTTACCTTAGGGATAACCGAGAGCCAACGCCCGCAGTTATTTACTTTACCGAATCCGTAATCAATTTAAACATCCAACGTTTTTAGACTGTACAAAAATAGTGATTTTCTGAAATGAAAATCAAAATTC
>DAOQAB010000071.1:12729-19059 GCA_035353695.1 Prolixibacteraceae bacterium | reverse complement strand
ACTGATAACATGCTGGATATTCCATATGGCAAACGGGAACATCCAGCTATCCGTTCAAAGCATCCCATAAAGAAAGCAGAATAGCTCTTTCCCGTTTGGGACTGACTATTCTGCTTTGCGATTGGTACTCAACAACTATTTTGGATGAATTGTATTCCTTTTGTTTTTATTATCACATTAAGCCTGTTTGTCGGTTTTGAAATTTTCGCCGAAAAAATAGTGTTGCAACGGCCAGACACACACGGTAATCAGTTCCGTTGCGTTGAAAGCATTCTGGTTAAACGCCTTGAGTTTTTCCATCAGGGTTTCTACTTTTTCTGTTTCGTTGATCAGACAGAAGAAGACTGTGTTGTAACCGGGCCATACCGGGTTGTTGAACCGGGGCTCACTCATTTTGGTTTTTGACATCACCTGATCGACAATCTGATATTCACGAATGTTTGTGTTGTCCAGTATTTCCTGTATTTGTTCCTGCACACTGGCGTTGCAGGTTATATATACCATGTTCATTTGTTATGCCTTTTTAATTTTATTAAATCCGGGTTTTTCCTTGTGTATTGCGCCATAAAGGGCAGGGACAATAAGCAGGGTAATAAACATCGAAACCAGTAAGCCGCCAATCATGGTAATGGCAAGTGGCGAGAACATCTCACGGCCCATTTTGTTGCTTAAGGCCAGCGGGATCATACCAAAAATGGCTGTAAAACTGGTCATCAGGATAGGACGTAACCTCGACCGTCCGGCTTCTTTTACTGCATCGTAAAGCGAATTTCCACGTTTGCGCAGCAGGTTAATGTAGTCGATAAACACAATACCGTTCTTCACCACAATACCAACCAGCATGATTGCGCCGATAAAGGTGGTTACACTGAGCGTGAGGTGGGTAATATGGAAGGTAAGTACCACACCGATCAAAGCCAGAGGAACCGCTGTCATGATAATGAACGGATCGAGGAACGACTCAAACTGTGCGGCCATCACCATGTACACCAGTAGGATACCAATAACAAGGATCAGTGCCAGGTTCGAGAACGAAGAACTTTGGTCGGTTAATTGTCCTCCCATGGTTACATCGACGTCTTCGGGAAGCTGGAGATTTTTGATTTTTGCGTCTACCTCTTTTGCCGCTTCACCCAGCGCCATTCCCGGAGCGAGGTTTGCTTTTACCTTCACAACCCTTTCCTGCGATTCGTGGTCAATGCACATTGGCCCTTGTGCCATGGTAACTTTGGCAACACTCTTCAGCGGAACTGTTTCTCCTCTCAGGTTTGTAAGCTGTATGTTTTCCACATCACCAAGAGAACTGCGGTGCTCTTTCGAATAGCGGATTACAATTTTATAATCTTCACCATTTTCGGAGAAGTTGCCGGCTTCGGTTCCGTAAATGCCTTGACGTACCTGAAGGCCAATCATCCCGGAGTTAAGCCCCAGAGCTGAAGCTTTGGCCCGGTCAATTTCTACGTTGATTTCCATTTTCCCCTTATCGACGGTACTGGCCACATCGGTAAGCCCGGCAATGTCTTTGATGCTGTTTTCAATCTGGCTGGCAGCCTGGTTCAGTGAGCTGAATTCATTTCCGGTGATTTCCACTTCGATTGGTTGTTTGTTTCCCAGCAAAGCTGCTGAAAGAATGTTTCCGGCAGTTACATGGAATTGTTCAATCTCGGGTACTTCGCTGATTCGCTTACGCAGGGCAACACCAATCTGTTCTGCAGTACGTTCACGTTTGTCGGGTAACGTGAGGTGACAAAGAATGGTTGCAATGTTTTTGCCTTCGCTGAAACCCACCGTAGCCAGAAGTCCCTCTTCGGTTTGCCCGGCAATGACTCCCAGCGTTCCGTCCTTCATCTCAGGAACTTCTTCTTTAATTATCTGCATAACTTTTTGAGCTGCCTCATCGGTTTTTGCGGTGCTGGTTCCTACTTCCGTTTCAATTATTATGGCTACATCGCCGGCATCAAAATTCGGAATGTAGTCGCTACTGATAAATTTGACCGACCAGAGACAAACCGCTAGAACAACCACCGCCGATACAATGGTAACGGCTTTATGATTCAAAACCCAGTTCAGTAATCTCTTGTAAGAGGTTTCAACCCGCAGTAACTGGCGTTCGCTTACCCTGTAAATCCAGGTGTGATTTTCTCTTTTCAGGATTTTGGGCTTGATAAGCCGTGAAGCAACCATTGGAGTAAGCGATAGTGCCGTGATTAGTGAGGCCAGCATGGTTACGGCAACCAAAACAACCAGTTGCTTGAACATGATCCCCACAATACCGCCCATGAAAAGCATCGGGATAAATACCACAACAGTGGTTAAGGTTGAAGCGGTAATTGCCAGGCCCATTTCGCTGGTGCCGAAGATTGCCGCCATCTTTGGCTTTGCACCGTTTTCGATGTGGTGGGTAATGTTTTCCAACACCACAATGGCATCGTCAACCACCATACCAATGGCGATAATCAGTGACATCAGGGAGAAGATGTTGATGCTCCATCCCATTACATACATGGTAATGAATGCAATGATCAGCGAGAACGGGATCGTGAGTATAATGATCAGACTCGATCGCCATTCGCGGAGGAACAACAATACGATCAGTGCAACGAAAATCAGTGCATACCACAAGGTGTCGGAAAGACCACCGATGGATTGAACAATCACTTCGTCTCCATTCAGGATTTCGGTGATGTTGATATCCGACGGAAGCTTCGGAAGGATATCCCCGCTCATCTTATTCCGGAGGTTGTCGACAACTTCCAGCGTGTTGAATCCCGATTGCTTCTGAACCACCACCACCATCCCTTCGCCTTTGTCGGTGCGGGCTTTTACATCTTTTTCCTTGTATGTGTCGGCTACTTCGGCAACATCCTGTAACCGGATTATTTTATTGTTGAAGTTGAGAAGAGCAATGTTACGGATTTCGTCGATGGTTTTGAAATCGCCCGGAACACGCAGGGTGAAGTCGTGGCCTCCTACTTTAATATTTCCACCGGGGATTGAGATGTTCTCCAGTGCCAATATTTTTGAAAGAGCAGCCATGTTCAGGTTATAGGCACTTAACTTATACGGATCGATGTTGATGTTTATTTCACGGGTTGGCTGCCCCAGGTAGATCACAGTTCCTACGCCTTCAACTTTACGGATTGGTGAGGCAACTTTATCTTCTATAATTTTTTCGAGTCCATTGTAACTCTCCTTGGCTGTTACGCCATACATCATGACAGGCAACATCGAAGAGTTCAGTTTGTACAGGATTGGACGACGGGCATCGTCGGGAAGTTTCTGTCGAACCATGTCGAGTAAATCGCGGGTATTGTTGGCCGCTTCAGTAATTTCGCTTCCCCATTTGAATTCCATCGAAATGATCGAGACATTTTCTTTTGATTGCGATTTGATGTTGTTCAGGTCTTCAACCCCCGACAACATGGCTTCAATTGGTTTGGTTACCTGTTGCTCTACTTCCTCGGCCGAAGCACCCGGATACACCGTAATGACTGTCAGAGCAGGCATTTCGAGGTTAGGCATAATATCGAGAGGCAACCGTTTCATGGCAATGACTCCAAAGAGGAGAATTGCCAGGAATATCATCGCCGTGGTTACCGGCCTGCGCACGGCTCTATCTGGTAATTTCATTGTTTACTTTTTAAAGGTTAATAAATTAAATATTACTAATTAACCCTGACTTTTGACCCATTCATCAGCTTGTTTCTTCCGTTGGTTACAATGGTTTCATTTCCTGCCAGGTTGTTTACAACGACCGTGTCGCCAACCGTTTCAAGCCGTTCGGTTTTAATTTTGTCAACGGTCATGTCGGGCTTCACTACAAAGACATAGTCGTCGGCAGTACCTGATTGCCGATAGATGGCATTGATCGGAACTTTTACACCGCTGGCCGATTCTTCCGGAACGGAAGCTTTGACAAACATTCCCGGTTTAAGCAATAGCTCATTGTTGGGGATTTCAAAGGTCAATGTAGCTGTGTGGGTTGTTGTCGAAAGCATCATTTTGATGTTGCTGATTTTTCCTGTGAAAACTTTATCGGGGTAGACATCCGAAGTTACTTCTACGGGTATTCCCTTTTTCAGTTTGGGCAGATCGGATTCGTTTACTTCCACCTCCACGTTGATTGGGTTGAGTTTCATCAACCTTACAATACCGGTGGCATGGGAATATCCGGGATCGAGCGGAATGTTGATGAAAAACATTTCACCCTCCTCCATTAGCTTCTCGGTTATGTATCCGCTGAAAGGTGCGATGACCATGGTGGCTTTCTTTAACTGGGCTACTTTGGCATCCGATGCTTCGAGTTTTGCTTTGATGTGGTCATAGTCCATCTGTGTTACGCTTTGTTTGTCGAGTAACCGTCCCACCCGTTCGTAATCCTTCCGGATGGCATCGTTTTCAATTTCGGCCTGAGTGAGTAGTTCTCCCGATAATTCGGCAACTACTGCACCTTGTTTTACAAAATCGCCTTCTTTGAAATTGATTTTTTCTACTTTCCCGGGAAGCGAAGCCCCCAGGTTGGCTGATTGACTAGCAACAACATTCCCTTCATAGTTCAGTGCGGTTTGATAAGTTCCGGTTGTTGCCCGGGTTGTTGACACCAAAACAGCTTCCTGTGTTGTAGTGGTTGTGGTCTCTTTTTTCTGGCACGAGGTAAATACCACGATGGCAGCGAGCAAAGGCAAGATATATTTAGTTGTTTTCATAATTATTTCGTGTTTTTAAAATTTTCTTTGTTTAATTCACCCAACGCTTTCTTCAGTTCCGAGAGGTTTGTTTTGTAATCGGTCTTGGCTTCAATGTAATCGCTCATGGCTTTTTGCCAAAGTGTTTGAGCTTCGAGCAGATCGCTGGGGGTGATTGTTCCTTCCGAGAAATTGGCCTGGGACATTGAAAGGTTTTGGCTGGCTTGTTCAACGGTTTTCTCTGCCAGTTCAACTTTTATGACCGATTCCGAACCTTTGTATGAGAGTTGCTGTATTTGAAGGGCAATCATTTCTCTTGCTTCTTCCAGTTTGAGCTTGCTTGCTTCTTCTTCGTGACGGGCAGCCTCAAGTGTATGTTTTTTATCTCCAAAATGGAAAATCGGGACATTTACAATAACGCCTGCATTCCAGTCGCCACCGAACTCATTGGCGAAGCTGTTGTATGGATTTGGATTTGTAACCAAATAGTTGGCTGTGGCCACTATATTGGGAAGATATCTCGATTTCATTAACCCAACGGTTGATTTTGCAATACCAACGGTTTCTTCGAGAATTTCAATTTCTGGCCTTTTGGAAATGGCTCCTTCTACCTGTGTAGAATCTGAAATGGTAACCTTTTCAACATGAATGGTGGTATCGGAAATGCTGAACTGACTGTATAGTGGCATTCCAATTAGTTGACAAAGTGCCATTTGAGAAAGTTTGAAGCCATTTTCAGCCTGCTGGATGTTCAGCTTTATTTCATTTTGTTTCACTTTGGCTTTCAGTACATCATTTTGTGTGACAATTCCTTCTGCATGAAGGTTCTCGAGACGAGTAACCAGCGCATCAATCATTTTCCCGGCTTGTTGGGCAAGTTTCACTTTTTCCGAAACGGCCACGGTTCTCCAGTAGGCTTGTTCGGTGTCGTAAATGATATCCGATTCCTGAAGGTCTACCTTTGCTCCGGCAATTTCCTGGGTGTGTTTCAGAATATTGTTGGTTTCCTTGATTTTACCACCGGTGTAAATGGGCTGAACGACACCGGCATTGGCGGCGATAATGTCGTTGAAATCGGTTTCAAGAGAGAATTTTGTCTCCGGAATGTATGCCCATTCTTTTGGAATTACCTTTTCCGGATTAGTTGTAGGATCGAACGGGTTTCCCGAGGCATCAAGCGGAGCAGTAACTCCGTTGGGCAAGGTTGCCCATTGATTGGCCCACATACTTACCGGCAACGTCCATTTGCCATTCGCATCGAGTTCTCCCACCGGGAGGGTGGTTTCAGGGATCGTTAAGTCGTACAGATAATTACTGCCCATGTGAGTGTACGAACCATTTACACTGAATTTGGGCAGGTAGAGCGTCTTTCCCGCTTTCGACAGTTCGGTTGCTGCTCCGAGCTGGTGTTGGGCCATTTTAATCTTTTGATTATGCTCCAGTGCCATTTCGAAGCACTTATCGAGTGTAAGTGCTGGTTTCTGGGCTGAAGCTTGAATAATCACAAAGCTGCATAAAACTAGAATTTTTAATCGTTTCATTTTTGTGCTTTTTAATTACGTGTTTTCGTGCTTCTTCTAATTTGTTTTCTTGTTTTATCTTTTTAGCATTCCGTTGAAAAGCATGAATAGCATTTCGTCGATTT
>DAOQAB010000071.1:0-12629 GCA_035353695.1 Prolixibacteraceae bacterium | reverse complement strand
TTGTTTTATCTTTTTAGCATTCCGTTGAAAAGCATGAATAGCATTTCGTCGATTTTTTCCTCAATTTCTTCTTCGGTATGGAAATCGGTAATCAGAGGAACCTCAAAACCTCGCAAGGCAATAGCGATGGCTTCGGCAGTGAGTTTTGTGTCTTTGATGGCGAAGATGTTTTCTGCGACGCCATAATCGAGAATGTTCTGAATGGCCAGTTGTTCTCTTATGTTGAAGTCTTTTCTGATCTGGTTAATAAATTCATATGCATGTAGCATTTCGTTTTTCAGTGCTTCGGAGAAATTGACCTTGTTTTTAATTGCTTTCATCCGGGTTACCATGTACGTTTTGATTTTTTCCCGGGGATCGGTTTGCATGGCTACTTCATTCTTTACCTGTTCCCATATACTTTCGGATTCCATTCGGAGCACTTCCTTGAAGATATCCTCCTTACTATTGAAATAGTAGTAAAGTGTACTTTTTCCTTTTCCTAATTCATCGGCAATTTTATTAAGAGAAGATTTGTCGTATCCCAACTGGGTAAAAACCTTTTTGGCTACATCAATGATCGATTTTCTTACCCGTTCTCTCTTTTCTGCAATTTTCAATTTCTTCATTTTTTAGACCGATTTTGAATATTGGTCTAAAATTATAACAAAAAAGAATTAACCTGTTCTGTTCCATTTCTTTTTTTTCGATATAAAACGTTGTTTTTTTGATGAAAGGAAGTAGTTGTCTTTGTATTAGATTGATTTGTTTGATATTAAATACTTTTCAGGGGCGGTGGTTTTGAAAACAAATATTAATAAATTGTACATGTGTTTTTGGATGAATATTTCGTTGACTTTCATTCTGGTTAAAATGTTCAACTTTCGTACTAAAAGCGTTACAAAAACTGGATTTAATTTGTTCCCGATTTAGACCAATAGGCAGTAAAAATGCCGGATTAGGGGTATCCTTTTTCTGTTTTATTTTGTAAATTGTTTTCAGTCTGTATCGTTTACAAATTTGAAAAAAGAGTTGCATTTATGGAAAATCTTGTCAAAGAGTTTAATGAGTATCGTTCGAGGATGAATGATAAAATCCTTGCATCAAACAATAAGGTCATGAAGCGGATTTATCGGGTTGATGCAATGGCTTATGAGAAGGGGGCTCTGTCGCCCAAAGTAAAGGAGATGCTGGGCTTGGTATCGTCGATGGTGCTACGATGCGATGATTGCATCAGATACCATCTGGGGAAATGTTTTGAGCTGGGGGTTACGACAGAAGAAATTTTTGAAATCATGGCCGTTGCCAATGTGGTGGGTGGCACCATTGTGATACCCCATACACGGCGGGCACTGGAATATTGGGAAAGCCTGATTGAGAACGAGGCTAATCCTTCACCATTTTTTTAATATCCAATTCGGTGAAAGGACCTTTGGAGGCAGGAACCCTATTCATGCTTACCGATATTTTGTAGGTTTCGGGTTCGAAGATGACACACTGGAGGTTACTCCCTTTTTTTCTTCCCAGGTACATTGCTTTTTGCATGCCGGTGAGTGTTAGTGTTCCATAATTTTTTTTGGAATATTCCAGGATGGTGGTTTGTCGTTTGCACGGTTCGTATTGATTGTACAATTCAGGGGAGAGGAAAAAGTTGGTTGCAACCAGCAGATCTTCTTCTCCTTCCCGGACCTTGCTCTGATGATGGCTCAATTCGATGAGAAGTGCCTGGGTACGGTCGGCACACATCACGTTGTTATCGACCATGTGCGATTGGTTGGAAAGGAAATCAACCATTTCATTGGCTGAGGAATCGTTTTCTCCGCCCCATTGCATTAAGATTTGAATGGGCAGGCCATCCAGATTGGTTATTTTGTTTTTGCCGTTATAAACCAGCATGTTGCCGTAACATAAGCCGGTTTCGTTGATCCCGGAAAATCCGCCTATAAGTCCAAGAAAAGTGATTGTGACGGTGGCATATCCTTCCGAAGGATGTTTTACAACAATCAACCCCAATGCTTTATTCACTTTTTTGAAGTCGTAATCGGCATTTCTTCCCATGAGCAGATTGCCGTTGGCCGTGGCTTTTCCCCATGCAGCCAGGGTGCTGCATGTCGCTTTGGGAGCCATGTTCAGTGCAAGAAGTGTTGAATAATCGACTCCCGAAGCTTCAGACATGGCTTTTAGTTCAATCTTAAATTTCTCCGGAAGATTCTTTTCGGCTATTTCTCCATCCTGAATGTATTTTTCAATCTTCTTTTTGGGAAAAAGTTCGTTTGCCAGCTCAACCATCGAAGAAAGCTGCTTTTTTAAGATGGTACCGTATTGTTGCCCCATTTCGGAAGGTGTTCCATAAAGGTGTAGTATTGGAAATGAATTGACGTATTCGAGCCGGGGCGTTCTTTTCTCTTCGGAGCAGAGATTCTCTTTCTGCAGGGAGACAATGTTGTGATAGGCCGTGTACATTTTGCATTGGGAAAAAGAGAGAATTAGGATGATTCCCAATGCAAAGAATTTGATGCGTGACAAGACCGAGATGGTTGAATGGATCATAACGTTCAGTTTGATTGAAAAATACAAATATTCTTCATAAATACAAAAAAAATGAGGATTCCACCAAAGAAAAGAAAAAGCCCCGCTTGGGGTACAAACAGGGCTTTTCTGAAATATGAATAAATAAAGGAGTTTATTCGGTAATAATGGCCTTCATCGATTCCATGGCGCTTCTCAGTTCGGCACCCACCATTTCAACCTCGTGGTAACGGATTTCTTCGTTAACAGCGATCAGTTCCAGGTTGTCGACATGGTTGCTTTTTCCGTCGTTGAAGTTCTTACCAATTACATCCACATCAATTTTGCTCATGAAATCGGCCAGTAACGGACGGGCAGCATGGTCGAACAAATAGCAGCCATATTCAGCTGTATCTGAAATGACGCGGTTCATCTCATACAATTTTTTGCGGGCAATGGTGTTGGCAATCAGTGGAGTTTCGTGCAACGATTCGTAGTATGCCGATTCGCCTTTGATGCCGGTTTCGGTCATTACTTCAAAGGCCAGTTCAACACCCGCTTTAATGAAGGCAACCATCAGGGTACCTTTGTCGAAATATTCCTGTTCGGTGATTTTTTCGTCAGTAGCAGTTGTTTTTTCAAACAAGGTTTCAGCTGTAGCCGCTCTCCAGGTAAGGAGGTCTTTGTCGCCGTTAGCCCAGTCTTTCATCATGGTTGAGGAGAATTCACCGCTCATGATGTTGTCCATGTGTTTTTCATAGAGTGGGCGCATGATTTGTTTCAACTCGGCAGCCAGTTTGAAAGCTTCAATTTTTGCCGGGTTGCTCAAACGGTCCATCATGTTGGTGATACCGCCAAGTTTCAATGCTTCGGTAACAGTTTCCCATCCATATTGTACCAGTTTGGCCGCATAATTTGGATTGATCCCTTTCTCAACCATCTTGTTGAAGCAAAGAATGGATCCGGTTTGCAGAACTCCGCAGAGGATGGTTTGTTCGCCCATGAGGTCCGATTTTACTTCGGCAACAAACGAGGAGTGAAGAACACCGGCTTTATGGCCACCGGTAGCTACGCAATATGCTTTGGCAATTTCCATTCCATCGCCGTTCGGGTCGTTTTCACGGTGTACGGCAATTAAGGTTGGAACACCAAAACCGCGGAGATATTCGGCTCTTACTTCTGAAGCCGGAGATTTTGGAGCGACCATGATAACGGTAATATCCGGACGGATCTGGATGCCTTCTTCCACAATATTGAAACCATGAGAGTAGGAGAGGCAAGCTCCTTTTTTCATCAGTGGCATGGCCTGTTTAATTACCGGAGTGTGGTATTTATCAGGGGTAAGGTTCAGAACAAGGTCTGCTTTGGGAACCATTTCTTCAAATGTTCCTACCGGGAACCCGTTTTCAGAGGCATTGATGTAGGAAACCTGTTTTTCATCAATTTCAATTTTGCGGAGTGCATAAGAAATATCAAGACCACTGTCGCGCATGTTTAAACCCTGGGCAAACCCCTGGGCTCCGCAACCAAGAATTACAACCTTCTTTCCGATGAGTTTCTGAACACCGTTTGCGAATTCTGAACTGTCCATGAATTCGCATTTTCCCAATTGTTCCAGTTGGATACGTAATGGGATTGAATTGAAATAATTTGCCATTTTTATTTTTTTTAAATGTTTTTAGAGTTGATCATTTCGGGCATTCGCCGGTCTCTGTTTTTATTGAATACAAAGCAATGAAATATTTGGTTCAAATTCGTGTAAAAAAACACCTATTTTAGGTATATTTCCTCGAATATCCAAAAAACAGTTGTTTTCATCTTTTTAATAATTGTTTTATTTGACAGTGTTTTATCTTGTTTTTGTTGATCTGTTCAAATTGGTTTATTTCCTGTGTTGTCGGTCTTTTTCTTAAGGCTGTTTCAAGGATTCATTCCGGAAAGCCAACGGCAAAACGCCGGTTTCCCGTTTGAAGAATTTGGAAAAGTAGGATTGATCGGCAAAATTCATGTAGTTTGAAATTTCGGAGACACTCATGTTGGTGTGAACCAGCAGCCGCTTAATTTCTAGTAGTTGTTTCGATTTGATGACGTCGAGGGTGGTTTTGCCGGTTAGTTGTTTCAGTGTTTGTGTGAGATGGTTGGGCGTTACGGCCAGCATCCCGGCATAGCTGTTAATCGTGAGGTTCTTGGTCAGGTTTTCTTCCAGTATCTGGTAGAAGCGTTTAATCAGCAGGTGGCCTTTGCCTTTAATGATTAGTTCACTGTCGACAGGATAGAGGTTCGAACAAAAAGTCAGGATCAGATCCAGGATCGACCGGAGCAGTTCGAGCGAGGTGGTTCCATTTTTTTCTGCTTCTTTGATTCCTCGTTCAAAAAGATTTGCAAGAAACAACTTATCAGCATCCTCTTTAAGATGTAAAGGCGGATTGTTTTGCTGGATGGTATAAAAGAACGGAAATTCGATCAGCCGATTGGGATTTGACCGGTCGAGCTGATAAAAGTCGGAGGTAAAAATGAAAATAAACCCGTCGATATCCTGTGAAACGTTGATGTTGTGGGCTTGTCCCGGGGAGAGGAAAAACACACAGGGCGGTTTTATCTCATAGTGGTTGTTGTCGATCGCATATGATCCGGAACCTTTTAAAAGAAAAAGAAGTTCAAAAAAATCGTGCCGGTGCGGATACATCACCTGATAATGGCGGTTGGCATCGAACGTTTCGATTTGAAACTGCTGGCTTCTTCTTTCGGGAGAACTGAAGGCTTGCAGGCTGTAGACCGGTATCAGGTTGCTTTTTCCCATTGATTCAAAAATACGAAAGATTCTCATTCATTGGGTGACATTTGTTCGTTTGATGAAGGTGGGTTCTTTTGGACACAAAAAAAAATGACCACTGGGGCGTGATCATTTTCAAGGTGATATTAAAAAAAAACAGGGGAGAGGAGAATTTTCAAAATCGAGGGCAAGATACTAAACATCCGTTTTCATTTTCATTTGAGAGCATCGGTCGAAACCCTTTTTCAACCAGTGGATGTTTTCTGTTGATCAACGTCCAGTTTGTGTTGATGAACGTTGAAAATTATTTGATGAGCCATTTTTGATAGGGCTGGTGATTGTCAGGATTGCATAATCGGCGGGGCTTTTAATGGGAATCAATTTCCCATGGATAATTATAATGAAGATGGAATTCCGTTAGGGATGGTTGCGTGGAGAGTGTAAAATGTTTTTCATAAACCGGTATCGTATTAGGTACAAAGCACGTACATCTCTTTTTGCGGATTGATTAACAACACCGGCGTGATGGTCGATTTTTTAACCAGCCTTTTTTCGAATGGTCCTACAATCTGGTCGGCCAGTGAAACATTGAGGCTCCCGGTGAAAATCAGCAGGTCGTAGGCGTACGATTTGGTTACCGCCTCTTCGTGGATTCCCCAGCTGCTCTTCTCCCCGTTGTTCATCCAGTAGTTGAATTTAAACTGGTTGTAAAACTTCTTTACAAAAGAGACGATGGTCTCAACTTTGTCTTTCAGGTCCGGATCTTTGTCATTGGCTTTGAGCAGTTCAATCTCCGACTGGTTGAACCGTCCGAGATAGCTACCCCACAGGGTTGCGTCTTTGGTGTTGTTCCTGAAATCGATGGGGATCAGGATCCGCTTGAACCGGTTTCCGCTTTGGGCGTTTCCCCGCGAGAAGTAGAACGGAAATCCCGATTGGTAGAATGCTTTTAACAACGGTGTTGTAAGGTTCCCCCCGAAACAGAGCATAATACAGTTAAATTTTTCTCCCAGTTCCCCAATGATATCTTCCAATTCTCCCGGGAGGAGCAGGGTGGCAACGCTGAGTTGGGGAATATCCTGCTGAATGATATTGGCATATACCGAAATCCGGTTTTCCAGTTCCTTTTTTTCCTTCTCTTTTTTATAATGGGCAAAAAGGCAAACTTCTTTTTCGAGTTTCAATGCGAAATAGACTGCATCAATCAGGGTTTGCCGGAGGTTTTCTTCCTCATTGCACCAGATCAGTATTCGTTGGTCTTCAATTTTTGCCATGTTTTAGAGCCATTCGTGATACAAAATTGTTATTAATCAAACTACCTGCAAAATGTCAGGAGAAGCATACTTCAAAAGTTTTAATTTTCGCAAAAAAACACAGGTATGATCAATCAGCAGTTATTCAGTCCGCAGAGCATTGTGGTTGTGGGTGCGTCAAACGATATAACCAAACCTGGCGGAAAATTACTAAAAAACCTGATCGACACAAACTACTCCGGTAAGTTGATGGTGGTAAATCCGGCCCATGATGTGGTACAGGGAATTCCATGCCATCATTCGGCAATGGATGTTCCGGGCGCTGATTTGGCCATATTGGCAATTCCTGCTCCGTTGTGTCCTGCGGTGGTTCAGGTTTTGGCGACCGAAAAAGGGGTGAAGGCATTCATTGTGGTTTCGGCGGGTTTTGCCGAAGAGAGCGAGGAAGGAGCCGAACTCGAACGCGATTTGGTGCAAATTGTCAACGAAAACCAGGCTTGCCTGATTGGTCCCAACTGCATCGGGGTGCTGACTCCCGAACATGCCAGTGTTTTTACCCAGCCCATTCCTCATTTGCATTCCTGTGGGGTCGATTTTATCTCTGGTTCGGGGGCAACGGCTGTGTTTATTATGGAGTCGGCTATTCCTAAAGGATTGAATTTCCATTCGGTGATTTCGGTTGGGAATTCGGCACAAACCGGTATTGAAGAGGTGCTGGAATATTTTGATGAAACCTACGATCCGGAAACCTCGCCCAATGTGAAGCTGCTTTACATGGAGCATATCGGCAATCCCGACAAACTGCTTCACCATGCCGCTTCCCTAATTCGTAAAGGGTGCAAGATTGCCGCGATCAAAGCGGGATCTTCGGTGGCGGGTAGCCGTGCGGCCGCTTCGCATACCGGGGCCATGGCAAGTCCCGATCTGGCTGTTGAAGCCCTTTTCCGGAAGGCAGGCATTGTGAGGTGCCAGGGGAGGGAAGAGCTGACCACGGTTGCCTGCGTGATGATGAGCAAGCCGTTGAAAGGTAAAAATATGGCCATTATTACCCATGCCGGAGGACCGGCCGTCATGCTCACCGATGCGCTTGAAGCCGGAGGCCTGAATATTCCCCGGCTGGAGGATTCTCTGGCAAAGAAAAAGTTGAAGGAGATGCTTTTTCCTGGCTCTTCGGTCGAAAATCCGATCGACTTTCTGGCTACCGGCACCGAAAAACAGTTGAATGCAATTATTGATGCCTGTGAACATGATTTCGAAAACATCGATGCCATGGCGGTTATTTACGGTAGTCCGGGGTTGTTCCCCGTTCGCGATGTGTACAAAATGCTTGACCGGAAGATGAAAGAGTGCAAGAAACCAATCTATCCCATCTTGCCTTCAGTAATCAATGTAAAAGAAGACCTGGCTTTTTTCCTTTCCCACGGCAATGTGAATTTTCCCGATGAAGTATTACTGGGGCGTGCCTTGACCAAAATCTATAACACCCCGGCACCAACCGATGAAAATATTTTCCTCGAAGGTGTGGATATTCCCAGAGTCCGGAGAATTATTGATCTGGCAGAAGATGGTTTTCAGCCGCCAGAGGTTATCCGGCAGCTTTTCGATGCCATTGGCATTAAATACGCTCACGAAATAGAGGTTCACAACGAGGAGGAAGCATTGGAGGCAGCGCATCAGATCAAATTCCCGCTGGTGATGAAAGTGGTGGGCCCCCTTCATAAAACCGATGTCGGTGGAGTAAGCCTGAACAACAAGTCGAATGAATCAGTTGTCAAAGAGTTTCACCGGCTGATCAAGATCGAAGGGGCAAAATCGGTGGTCATGGCCGAAATGCTTTCCGGAACCGAATTGTTTGTGGGGGCAAAGTATGAACCAAAATTTGGGCATATCATGCTTTGTGGTTTGGGCGGCATTTTTGTTGAGGCCATCAAAGACATTACCTCGGGTTTGGCACCTCTTACCTTTTCCGAAGCGCTTTCGATGATCCATAACCTGAAAGGGTACAAAATATTAAATGGATACCGGGGAAACCGTCCGGTCAATGAAAAACGATATGCCGAAGTGATCGTCCGGCTATCGAGCATGTTGAGGTTTGCGACCGAAATCAAAGAGCTGGATATTAATCCGCTGTTTGGTTTGGGCGATTCGATTACGGCCGTTGATGCCCGTATCCGGATTGAGCATCCAACCCAATAGATTTTTTATAGTTTTGTAGTTCACTTAGTATTCATTCATTTTTGTTCAAAATGAGAAAAATTACTTTTTATCTGTTAATCGTTGCTGTGCTTATGATTACTTCGAACCAAGCTTATTCCGAAGGGGACAAAGGATATACACCTGTAACTCCGGTATTGACATCCAATCTTTTAACACCCGAAGTATTATGGTCGTTTGGCCGTATTGGAGGAGAAACCGTTTCGCCCGATCAAACCAGGGTGCTTTATGGGGTAACCAATTTTAAGATGGATGAGAACAAGAGTTATAAAGATTTGTACATCTGCGACCTGAAAACAAAAGTGACTTTCCGGATAACCGATTCGGCCGAAAATGAGGGAAGTGCAACGTGGCGGCCTGATGGGAAGAAGATTGGCTACCTGAGCAGTAAATCGGGAAATTCACAGTTGTGGGAAATGGATATCGATGGAAATAACAAAAAGCAGATTAGTTTCATTGAGGGTGGAGTCGATGATTTCAAGTATTCTCCCGATGGTTCTTTTGTGGTTTTCATGAAAACGGTAAAACTCGACCAGTCGGTCAACGATATCTATCCGGATCTGCCCCAGGCCAATGCCCGTCTCGAAACCGATTTGATGTACCGGCATTGGGATAGCTGGCACGATTATACCTACAACCATCTGTTTGTAGCCGATTACAATGAGAATGGCATGCACGAAGCCAGCGACATCATGCCCGGCGAACGTTACGATAGCCCGATGAAACCTTTTGGTGGCATGGAACAGGTTGCCATCTCTCCCGATGGGAAGATCATTGCGTATACCTGTAAAAAGATGGTCGGTAAAGCCTATGCTTTCTCTACCAATTCGGGTATCTACCTCTATGACCGGACCACTTCGGCGACGAAAAATTTTACCGAAGGAATTATGGGTTATGATCAGAATCCGGTTTTTTCGCCCGATGGGAAAACCCTGGCATGGGAAAGTATGGAGCGCGATGGGTACGAATCCGATCAGGCCCGTTTGTTTATAGCCGACGTGGCAACCGGAAAACGTACCAATCTTTTCGAAAACTTTGAAGAGAGTGCAGCCTCCATTACCTGGGCTGCCGATGGAAAAACCATCTATTTTATCAGTGATATTCAGGCTACCGATGAAATCTTCAGCATTGATGTTGCTTCGAAAAAGATCAAACGGATTACCGATGGCGTACATGATTACCGGTCGATTCAGCTGGTAGGTAACCAGTTGATTGCCCGCAAACAATCGATGTCACAGCCCGATGAGCTTTATCGGGTCTCGCTTGAGACGGGTAAGGATGAGCCGGTAACAGCCGTTACCAAGCCGCTGATGGACCAGTTGAAGATGGGTAAGGTAGAGAAGCGCTGGATGAAAACCTCCGATGGGAAGCAAATGCTGGTATGGATGATTTTCCCTCCTGATTTTGACCCCCAGAAAAAATACCCAACCCTGCTCTATTGCGAGGGAGGGCCACAAAGTACGGTGAGTCAGTTCTGGTCATACCGCTGGAATTTCCAGATCATGGCGTCCAACGGATACATCATTGTTGCACCCAACCGGCGCGGTTTACCGGGTTTCGGGAAGGAGTGGCTTGAACAGATCAGCAAAGATTACGGCGGGCAGAACATCCAGGATTATCTGACGGCTATTGATGAAGCAGCCAAAGAGCCCTATGTCAACAAAGACCGGCTTGGATGTGTTGGTGCCAGCTATGGAGGGTATTCCGTTTATTATTTGGCAGGGCACCATGAGAAAAGATTCAAGGCTTTTATTTCCCATTGTGGAATGTTCAATTTTGAGCAAATGTATACGACCACCGAAGAGATGTGGTTTGAAAACTGGGAAATGGGCGGAGCTTATTGGGAAAAGGAGAACAAGGTTGCTCAACGTTCTTTTGAGTTTTCGCCGCATAAATTTGTCGACCAATGGGACACCCCAATTTTGGTTATTGAAGGTGAAAACGACTACCGGATTCCGTTTACTCAGGGTATGGCGGCTTACAATGCGGCAATTATTCGAGGTATTCCGGCAGAATTTCTTCTATTTCATGACGAAAATCATTGGGTATTAAAGCCACAAGATGGAATTTTGTGGCAGCGAACGTTCTTTAAATGGCTCGATAAGTGGTTGAAATGATCTTTTTACATTAAGATGCAGTTAAGATTTAAAAAAAAGATGTAAAAATCTTGACTTTCTTCAAAATGTGATGTAAATTTGTAGAGAAATCAAAATACAGAAAATATATACAAGATATATAAAAAGGCTTTTATTGGTGGTGATTTATTTTAGGGGATTTTTTTTTAGGCCCTGCCGATCGGCAGGGCTTTCTTTTTTTATTAAAGAACCCGTGTGACGCCTCCTGAAACAATGAATTTCATCACTTCGGCCGGAGGTAAATCAACCTTCTTAACCGAGGTGGCCGGAACAATGTAGAGTTCTCCCGAGAAATTGTAGGAGTGGGGAAAATAGATCGGAACCATCTCTTTAAGACCAAATTCTTCCATCGTCTTCTGGGTCATAAAACCCAACTTCCAAAGTTCGTTTTCTTTGTTAATCAATACCAGTACCGGCACATTGAATTTTTTTTCTTTCCCGATAAATGCCGAAAACAGATCATTGATCGAAGAATAGATGGTCTTTAGCATGGGAACCCTTTTTAAAAGCTTCTGGTAGAGATAGGAAAAAGGTTTCGCAATAATGGTATGGGCAATAAATCCCAGAAAGGTAAGGAAGATTACGATCAGCAACAGCCCCAGCCCCGGAATCCGGAACCCAATCAGCTTGGTTAGCTGATCAACCAGCAGCCCGTCAGCAAAATTGAAAATGAGGTAGATGACATAAGCCGTAACAGCCACTGGAGCAATAATCAATACTCCCTGCAGGAAATAGTAAATGATTCGTTTCATATCCGCCAATTTTAACGAAAGATAGAAAAGAAAAAGGAGATATGTGAAGAACCATCCTGTATAAGCGATCGGGAGATTTGAAGGAAAGAGACTGAAAACAGGGTGATCTCTGCGTTAGCTTTTTCCTTCCAGCCACTCTTTGAAGAGTTTTACCTTTTCGCGGGCTACCAGAAAGTCGTCCTCTTCCTGCTGTTTTACTTTAAGCTTGAGCCGTGAATTGCTGTAGGTGTGAACGTCGGTAATGGAATCGATAGCAACCAGATATTTCCGGTTAATGCGAAAGAACAGTTCCGGATCGATCAACTCTTCAATCACTTCCAGCGTTTGGTCGAGCAGGTAATTCCGCCCGTCGGAAGCCTTGAGGAAAGTGCCTTTCTGGAAGCTGTAGAAATAAAGGATCTCTTCGGTGGTAATGGCCTTGAGATGGGTGCCAATCTTGACTAGAAATCGTTTCCGGTACTCCTTTTTTCCCACCGAATGGATGAGCGATTGAATCAGCTCGGGAGAGATTCTGAGGTCGTTATTGGCGTGAAGCTGGTCAAACTTGTCGAGTGCAACGGCCAGTTCCTCTTTAATAATGGGCTTTAGAAGATAGTCGATGCTGTTTACCTTAAACGCCTGCAGGGCATACTGATCGTAGGCCGTGGTGAAGATCACCGGAGTATTGACCGGGCTGTTTTTGAAAATCTCGAAGCTCAGTCCGTCGCCCAGTTGGATGTCGAAGAAAGCCAGATCAGGGGCCGTGTTGTTCTGAAACCACGAAACGGCTGATTGGATGGTGTCGCAAACGCCTGTGATTTCGGCGGTTGGTCTTAACTGGGTGAGCAGCGATGCCAGTTGGGCTGCGGCCAGTGGTTCGTCTTCAACAAGTAAAACTCTCATGATTTTAAACGGATATGAATTAAAGGTAGTGTGACCCGGAAGGTCTCTTCGGTACGGTCAACCATGATTTCTTTTCCGGAGAGGAACCGGTAGCGTTCGGTCAGGTTATTAAGCCCGATGTGGTTGCTGCCCG
>DAOQAB010000070.1:0-19126 GCA_035353695.1 Prolixibacteraceae bacterium | reverse complement strand
TGTTGCCGGGCAGTTTCCAGCTTCATACGGTCGGGTACAAGCGTGGTATTCATCCGCTCAAATTTCCGTAGAGCGGTATCGAGGGCGTCGGGATCGATGGGTTTCAGCAGGTAATCAATGCTGTTGACTTTAAAGGCACGGATGGCATATTCGTCGTAAGCCGTAGTAAAAATCACCGGAGAAGGAACTCCTTCCTGATCGAAAATCTCAAAGCTGATGCCATCGGCCAGCTGAATATCGAGCAAAATCAGATCGGGAGCCGGATTCGCGCTTAGCCATTTCACAGCATGTTCAACCGTTTCGATGGGGCCAAGTACAGTCCATTCAGGCCGCAACCTGGCAACCATCCGTTCAAGCTTTTCAGCAGCTAATCGCTCGTCTTCAACAATCAGAACTTTGGTCATTTTTATCTTTGTTTCTCTGTGGAAATCTCTGTGTAAACCTCCGGGATCTCTGTGTTAAAAAATATTCCATAGAGTTTTCTATTTACATACAACCGGCATTCGTACTACAAATTCTTTATCCCCCTTTTCGATCTCCAATGTTTTTCCACTTTGCAACTTCACACGCTCATCAAGGTTTTTCAACCCTAATCCCGACGATGGGGTCAATTGCTTTCGGGGTTGGAAATTGTTTCTGACCTCAATCATATTGCCCTTTTGCACGATGGTTACCTTTAAAGGATTTTCGCGTGTAGCTGCGTTATGTTTAAATGCATTTTCAACTAACAGTTGAAGTGAAATGGGCAATATGCGGCAATCGTGATTTTCAACAGCAATGGTCAGATTAATTTTCTCTTCATCCCTGATCTTCTGCAAAAAATAGTAGTCGCGCACAAAGCCGATCTCCTGATCGAGCGTGACCGTTTCGGCATCGCGGTTCTCGAGAATGTAACGATAAATAACCGACAACTTCTGTGTGAACAACTCTGCCTTTTCGGGATCGATTGGTATGAGTGACGACAGGGTGTTCAAACTGTTAAAGAGAAAATGGGGATTCACCTGGTTTTTCAGTGTCTCGCTCTGGTAGATCAGCATCTGCTCGCGGGCTTTGAACGCGCTCTTCATTGCCTCCTGCCAAAGCATGAAAAAGAAAGCCATGGTGGCCATAAAAGATGCAATGACTAGTGAAAACAGGATTTCTTTGATCGCAAAATGACGGATCAGGTTCATCGAATCGACCCAGGAATTCCCACTCAGCAAACTCATCAGGAAGATAACCCCGGCAGCAACCATGGTACCAACTCCAAGAATCAACAGCAGAAAAACCACAACCCGCCAGAGAATACTGAAGGTAAATTCGCGGGGTGAAGAGTTTTTTGCCGAATTGAACAAGGCCCTCGAAACCCAGAAGATAATTTCCGCATCAAGAATCATAATCAATATGCCCGTCAACAACGTTTGGTACATCAACGAACCACCGGCAACCGTTGAAAACAACAGCGACCCCACTACACTGAAAGCCAATATACGGGCATGGATATTCCACGGAAACGGAAGATAAAAATCGATGAGCCTTCTTTTTTTGTTCATGGTTGTCAAATTAACGGGAGCAATGAAAAGACTCCGGTGAGTAAAAATATCAAATTAATCAGGAAGCACAAAGGCAATCAAATAACTTACGATTGTTCGGCAACGGTTATCGTATCGGGATTCCGGTTCAGTTTCCTGCTGTCCAGCAAGCCAGCAATGCAAAGCCCAAATATTCCGTTTGAAAAAAAGATCTCGACAAAATGGGCCATTCTAATTGGAAAAGGCATCAGCGAATTGGGCATTAGCAAAAGAATGGTTGGCAGCAAGGCCATCATCAGACTCACGATAATGTATCGTTCGGTTTTCCCGCCTTTCAGGTTAAATAGTACCGGCAGGCAAAAAAGCACCCACAAAGCGCCCCTCGCAATCTGAATAAACGCCAGTTCAGTATTTCCAATGGTTATCACCGATGTGTGGTAGAAGTTTCGCACCACTTCGAACCGCCAGGGAACGATCGAACCAAACACAAAATAGAGAATCATGTACAGAACCGAAAGGAGAGCCAGTTTCCACCACATATCCCGACTTATCATTGCTTTAAAAGAGGAAATTTCTGTTTTGGTTGCCGGCTTCCACAGGAAATAACCAACCAACGTTATCACAACGGTTTGGACAAAATTGCCGATAAAGATATTGGCCAGCCACTTGGGCGTAATCGAAGGAAAAGAATCGATAAACACCCAGGTTTCGATCTGGGTCATATATATCTGAATCCCATAGACCGACAAGGCCGTTGCAGCAATCAGGCGAAATCCATGAAGCGAAAGCCGCTTCAACAGGTAAATGATAAAGAACGAATTAACCAGGATATGAAGCATCAGGGCTCCCATTGCCGATGCATCGGGTTTCACATCGGTTGCGGTTGGGAACAACTGGCCAACAAGGACAACCACAACAAAATAGGCAAAAACAAAACCAATGGCTTTCAGTAGTTGAATGAATGTTTTCATGGTAAACAATTTTATAGTTTATTCATTTAATTTCTCGACGGTAATCAACCGGGTAGCATCCGAAAGTTGCTTGTTGTTGCCCGGCAGGGTTACGTCCATCACCACATCCTCGTGAAGGGTTGCGCCTTCCAGTTGCTTGTCGGTAAGCGAGACCAGCACCGTACCCCAGTAATGGCTTCGGCCTTTGGCTTCAACATTCCCTTGTTCCATGGTGAAACTAAAATTGAGCGGATTGTCCATCGCCAAAAATTCAATCACACCACACGGTTCACCATTTTTGAAGGTAACGCCCGTCCATGTCAGGATGATGCCCTTATTTTCAAAGTTTCCAACTCCCTCCATCGGAATTTTTCCATTAAAAGCGCGAGCCTGAAAAGGGACATTTAGCTTCAGGGAGTCAAAATAAAGCCAGGCAAAACCTTCGAACCCCATCATGTCCCACACCAGGTTTTTTACACTTACTTCGGCAGGAGGAAAATTCGGAAATGATTCAGCTTTCATCATCTCTGCCGAAGGCACGTAACAAAATCCAGCCATATAAGCCAACGGGGATCCGTTTCCGAAAGGTGCTTTCTCGTCGGTTGAAGTTTCGAAAGTAACCTTTTCCCATTTGACTTTTTTGTCGGAATAACCCCGGGAATAAGTTCCCCGATAGCGTTGTTTACTGAAAAAGTTCCCGTAAATGTCCCTGTTGAAATAATCAGTGATAACCAAATATTTCTGTGGCTTGTCTTCTTTTAGTTTTAAAATGGAAGGGAGTTTTCCTTCCGACAAAATCTTTTCAATGCCGTTTTCTTTGGCCGAAGCCATATCAACAATAAAAAAGATGATAAGTCCCAGGGCCAGAATAAAAATGACTGATTTTTTTAAAGTTTGTGTTTTCATAGCGATCTGTTTTAATTAACAGATCAAAGATGAAGCACTATTATTCGAATTGAAAAAGAAAGGTGCAGAACCGTTGAAAGAGGTTGCCAAATGGTAAAAAAACGGTTTTTAGCCGGAAGCACGAAAAAGAAAACCCGCCGTTCGGTGAAGAGCGGCGGGTTAAAAAAAAGAATATTTCTCAAACAATCTATTCTATCATAATTGAGCGGCAGTCCAGGAATCGCTATAAGCAACAGAGCCATCGTCCTCGTACCATTTGTATGATCCGCTTCCATCGGTGTTCCAGTAGAATTCATAAAGCAATTTCCCATTCGAATAGTATTTTGCAGAGCCTGAAAGATCAACATTCGATACAATGTCATATTCCAACGAGCCATCAGACCACTTTTCAGTCAATGTTAAATTCCCTTTGGAATCAAAAACCCAATCGTAGGTATAGAGTAACTCATCGGTTTCAGACAAATAGTTATAAATCTCCATTGTACCGGTCTTACCGTCTTTACTCTCTTCGGAATGGAGGTATTTCAGCTTGCTGGTTTCCGTTGTTTTAAAATAAATATCACGGGTATATCCGGAACTGGTTTCATCGTACACTTCCCAAACCGAAAAACCGCCATAACTCCAATAGTAATTATTACCATCGTGGGTCGCATCATCGGGCAAATCAAACCAACTGGTGTAATCGTCAATGCTCATTGCCTGATCATAATAACCAACTACCTGCTGGGCATAGCTATTCGAACTATTTTTAATTGCGTCAGGTATTCCAAGCTTAGAGAGGTTTTCAGCCAACTTCATCTGAGCCATTTGGGCCACTTCTTCGTCATCCTTTTTACAACCGGTAAAAGCAAGAACCAAAAGGGCAACTGTAAATAAAAAATACCATCTTTTCATTTTAAGTAGTGTTTTAAAAGGATGAATTCGCATGTTTCATTCATCCAACTTAATTTTCGAACATGCCGAATTATATGGATTAGGGAGGTTAATTAACAAATCAAAAGTAGGAATAAATCAGATGGAAGGCCGATCCTATTGGAATATGACAAAAACAACTTTGAATGTGGTATGAATTTTCAAGAAACCGTCGAAAAGAGATTCCTGTTGAAGCCCAGAATGGACTATTCCTGCTGCTGAATGGCCGTTGCTACAAACCGGATTTCGGCATAACTGTAATCATCTCCCAGAATAGCCTTCAATCCGCTGTAAGTCATTTCCGGATTTTGCTCAATTACTTTCGAAATCACATGAAACGTCTCTTCATCCACCAGTTTTTCCACATCAATTAATCCTTTCTCAACAAAAAAGAGCAAATGGCTTTCGATGGTCGAGGCAGCCAGTCCCCGTTCGCGGGCAATTTCGGCAACGGTCATCCCGCTCAGATAGAGTTCAAAAGTCTGCTGCCTCGAATCCTGTCCGGCCTTTTTGAGCTCTTTCTCCGCTTCAACCGGCAAATCCATCCCCTTCTCTTTGCGGTAAGCAATAATCAGTTTCAGAATCTCTTTTCCAAACTGGGTCATCTTTTTTCCACCCATCCCTTTAACCGCTTTGAGTTCAGTTGCTGTTGACGGAAGGTTTTGGGCAATTTCGAGCAAGGTCTTTTGCGGGATAACCCGCGAGATTTCCATATCCAATTCATCGGCTTTTGCCGACCTCCAAGCAAAGATTGTTTTATAAAAATCGGGATGGTTCAAACCCGATAAGCCGGTCATGTTCGAACGGAATTTCTTGGTTTCATCCTTTTCGATGGAAGCTTTTGACCGGACATCGAGATACCCTTTGATGCTGAAGCCCGATTTCATCCCTTCCAGACAAGCTTTCTTAACCGAGAGCAAATTCAACACCTTGTCGAAATTCTCCGAAATAGTTTTCCGGATTGCTTTGTTATCGGTCTGAAAAGAGGAATTTGCAAGAACATCTTCCACATTCACTTTCAGTTTATCGATGAAATAGAGGCAACCATTTTTGATGCGCTCCTGCAACAACGGATTTTCCTCAGGATTCTCGTTCTGAGCGAACAACTGAATGACCTGCTGATGAAATTTATCGGCAACCGTGATCATCTCCGTTTGAAGGGGAACAAGCAAACCCCGCAATTGGGATTCCATGTTACCCTGAATATGAACGGCTTCGTCACTCAAATTCCGGATCAGGTATTGAATTTGATTGAAAAGAGGCTTAAAATCGAAAAGATCCGTAATCAATTGTAACTGAAATTGTCTTCGGGCATGATTTAATTCCCTTTCACCGGGCTGATTTTCCTCAACGCGGTTGGTGAAGCGCAAAACAGTCTGATCGTTCTTCACACTGTCGGGCACAATGGGAGAACGGAGCACCAACCCTTCCAACGAACGGCAGCGGCTGAGCGCCACATAAACCTGGCCGTGGGCAAACGACAACCGGGCATCGATCACGGCCTTCTCGAACGTGAGACCCTGGCTTTTGTGAATGGTGATGGCCCAGGCAAGCTTCAACGGGAACTGGGTAAATTTCCCAAGGATAATCTCTTCGATCTCTTCGGTGGTTTCGTTCAGCGCATATTTGTAGTTCTGCCACTCGGCGGGTTCTACTTCAATCGGTTCGCTTTCTCCCGGACAAAGCACCGAAACGGTTTCGCTGCCAATCGCCGTGATTTTCCCAATTTTTCCGTTGAAAAAGCGTTTTTCGGGCGAAGGGTCGTTCTTTACAAACATGACCTGTGCCCCTACTTTCAGAATTAATTTAAAATCGGTTGGATAGGAATATTCCGGGAAGTCGCCTTCGGTTACCGCGGTGAATACCGACGGTTTATTTTTCAATTGCCCCAGCTTGGTTTCGTTCATCTGCTGCGACTGAAAGTTGTGGGTCGTAAGAGTGATATAACCCTCACCGTCGGGCGGATTAAAGCCGTCCACATAGCGGCTGTTAAGCTTATCGAGCACCTTCCCGTCGAGCCGGTTTTCACGCACAGCATTCAGCAGATCAATAAACTCCTGATCAGATTGCCTGAAAATCTGTTTCAGTTCGATTCCGGTAAAGGTCGACTGCTGTAAAGCCCGGCTACTGAAAAAGAAGCAGGTATCGTAATAATTTTTAAGTATCTCCCACTCATCATCTTTCACTACCGGCGCCAGCTGCTGTAAATCGCCAATCATGAGCAGTTGCACTCCGCCAAACGGTTTGTTCTTATTTTTAAAACGGCGCAATACCTCGTCAACGGCATCGAGCAAATCGGCCCGCACCATGCTGATTTCGTCAATCACCAGCAGATCGAGACTGCGGATAATGTTGATTTTCTCTTTGTTGAAACGTTTGATCCCGGCAGCAACCATTCCATCGGATGAAATTTCCAGCGGACGGGGTTTGTTCGGATCGTAAGGAATCTGAGGGCCGAATGAGATTTGAAAGAACGAATGGATGGTAACCCCTCCGGCATTAATGGCGGCCACTCCGGTAGGAGCCACTACCACCATCCGCTTGGGCGACTGGTTGCGGAGATTGTGCAAAAAAGTCGTTTTCCCCGTGCCAGCTTTCCCGGTAAGGAAAATATTCTCGTTGGTATATTGGAGAAAATCGGATGCCAGCTTTAGTTGTGGATTTGTCTGGATTTCCATTGGTTCTTTATTGATGAAAATGCAGAACGAAGTTACAAAAAAAGCGAATCGAACAAAAAGAAACGCGATGAAATGAATATTAATTAATTGGTAATGTGAAACTAAATTCTGAGCCAACGTTCAGTGTCGATTTAACCCAAATGACGCCGCCCATTTGCTCTACCAACCGCTTACTAATTGCCAGACCAATACCAGTACCCCGATAGAGCTTCATCTTTTCCTTCATGCTTTTATAGAAATTGTCGAATATCTTGTCCTGGTCGGTGGCATCAATTCCACTGCCCGTATCAAGGATGTAAAACCTTACGCTGTTCTCCCTCAATTCGTAGCCATATTCAATCATTCCCCTTTCGGTATATTTGAAGGCATTGCTCAACAAATTAACCATTACCTGACGGAAGCGGATCGAATCGTTAATCAGAACCAGATCTTCGGGGTCATCCTGATTAACGAACCGGAAATTCAATCGATTTTTGTTTTCGATTTCAAAGTAGTGATACAACTCTTTAAGGAGCGTTGTTACATTGAAACGGCCTTTGGAAAGCACCAACTGATTCGCTTCAATAATTGAAATGTCGATAATATCGTTGATGAGTCCAAAAAGCAACTTGCTGTTATTTCGGATCAACTCGGAATATTTCTCTCTTTTCTCCTGTGGAAGGTCATTGCTGACCAATAAGCTTGAAAAGCCTACAATGGCATTCATCGGGGTACGGATTTCGTGGCTCATGTTGGCCAGGAAAGCCGATTTTAACCGGTCGGACTCTTCGGCCTTCAGTCTTGATGCTGCAAGTTCTTTGGTTCGTTCTTCTACCAGTATTTCCAAGTGGTTCCGGTGCTTCGACAACTCCTCATTTTGTTCAAGAATTACAGACTGTTTTTTCTCGAGCAGATCGTTCAACTTGGACAATTCGTTGGTACGCTTGTCGATGATCGCCTCCAGTAGTTTATTCTCACGGTTCAGCATGACAAACCGGGTAACAACCACAACGGTAATCGTGAGCAGAATAATAATAATAAGTAAAATCTTGAACGGGGTCGATCGCCACCAGGGAGGAAAGATTTCGATCACAATCTGCCTGGGAGCCGGATTCCAAAGGCCATCGTTATTCGACCCCATCACCTTGAAAACATATCTTCCTTCAATCAGGTTAGTGTAAGTTGCCGTTGTGTTGTTCTCGGCATCAATCCACTTGGTATCGTATCCTTCCAGTTTATACCGGAACTGGTTTTTCACCGGGCTCAAATAATTCAGGGCTGCAAAACCAATGGTAAAATCGGTATTGGGATAATGCAGTTCCAGGTGATTGGTTAATGTGATATTGGAAGAGATCTCCTTGAATTTTGAATTGGCATTTGGCGAAGTTTCGAGCAAAAGGAATTGGGTTAAAACCACATTGGGGATAATTTCATTTTGAAAAATCATATCGGGATCGAAATAGACATATCCCTTGGAGGATCCAAAAAACATCACCCCTTTTTCATTTTTGAAAGCAGCTTTCTTTTTGAAATCGTTGGTGGGCAACCCATCGTGAACGGTATAATTTTGAAATACCGGTCGGTCAGGAATTTCGATCCCTTTCAGGAATTTGGAGATTCCTTTGTTGGTACTAATCCACAGGTTTCCATGTTTGTCTTCCAAAATTCCCTGGATGGTATTATCAGGTAAGCCATCGTTGGAGGTATAAACCTTGAAACTTCCATCAGCCGGATTAAATTGTTCGAGCCCGGAGTTGGTCGCAATCCATAGATTTTTCCGCGAATCTTCAAACAAATAAAGAATATTGCCAGCCCCGCTTTGGTCTATCGGGCGAAGATGATCGAAATCATCGGTGGCATAATTGTATCGTTCCAATGTGCCATACATTGAGATGTAAAGGTCGCCGGTGCTGGTTTGGAAAACATGGCTCATGCTCCTTCCCCGTAAACTTCTGGGGTGATTATCCTCTTTAATATAAACCCTAAACTTACCGGTTGAATAATCATAACGGTTCAAACCGCCACCTGCAGTACCAACCCACAAATTTCCATGCGAATCGGCACAAATACTAAGCACATTGGCACTGCCCAATGAACCGGGTTTCCCATCGGGAGCAAAACGGGTAAAATCATCGGTGGCATAGTTATACCGATGTACCCCTCCCGCCCAGGTTCCAATCCACAAATCTCCACGGTGATCTTTACAGATGGATAACACCGGATTGGAGATCAAACTCCGGGGGTTGTTGCTTTCGTAACTATAGTGCTTATACTGGCCACTCTTTTTATCTAAACGGTCCAATCCTCCTTCGGTTCCAATCCACAGGTATTTCTCTTCTTCAAAAAAGGCATTTACCAAATTGTTCCTGATCGAACGATCCGATTCATATTGTTCTTTTACGACATGGAATTGTTTGGACCGGCTACTATAAAAATTAACGCCGCCGCCAAATGTCGCCACCCAAATATCGTTATTGCGATCCTTATATAAATTAAAAATGGAATTGTCGCCCAAAGAATTGACATCGAGAGGGTCATTTTTCAAACGCAATACCGAAAAATCACCTTGCTGAAAATTGTTGAGATCAATAATCGCAATTCCTTCACCCGAAGCATTTCCCACCCAAAGCTTGTTCTTGTCGTCGACCAGAAGAGCACATACCGAGCCATCGAGCACCTTTTTGAATTGGCCTCCGGATGCTCCACCCGAGAACAAATTCAACCCATCAAGCGATGTCCCCACCCAAATCCGGTTCGTGCGGTCCTCGCAGACACAAACAACATCACCCCCGGAAATGGATCCACGGGCTGTTGAATGAAGGTAATTCGTAAACGAATCGTTGTTTTTATTGTAATGGCTTAATCCTTTTTTGGTGCCAACCCAAACCCCTCCTTTCGAATCAACCATCAACGTATTGATATAATCATCCGAGATAGAAAAGGGCACTTCCGGATCATGCAGATAATGGGTCTCGATATTTTCCTTCCGGTTGATTTTGTAAACACCCCGGTTGGTTCCAAACCAGAAGTTTTGATCATGGTCCATCACCGCAGTTAACACCGGATGAGCCGGCAACAACGAATCCCGCACAAACGATTCACTTTCAAAAACAAACCGAAATAACCCAACATCGGTACAAAGCCATAAACTTCCCGAATCACAGCGCAAAATGGAGTTGATTGTTACATTGCCGATCACCAGATTATCCTTACTAACCGGACGGAAAACCTTAACATTACGGCCATCGAAGCGATTCAACCCATCGTCGGTTCCAAACCAAAGGTAGCCGTAATCATCCTGATAAGAACATCGTACCCAACTATTGGACAACCCTTCCGAAACAGAAAGACGCTTAAAATAAAATTGTTCATCAGCCAAAGAAACCGACCAATAAACTAATAGAATAATAAAAAAGACAACTCCTCGTCTCATCCATCTTGATTTTACTCCTAAAATACATATTTTTTGGTAACAACTATTAAGTAAAATATTTTGTGTGGTTTTATTTGACCAATTACCCCTTTATGTTGATGGATTGAAACAGATGGGATAATACGAATGGAAATGTTTTCATGTAATTGTTACCAAGCTCTTATAACAACAAAAAGGCCAGAAGCATTTAAAATGAATATTGCTCCTGGCCTTGGAATCGAAGATTTTGCAACTTACTTTACCCTACTCCACTCCGTTTTAACCCTGACTTCTTTACCGTTTCCCGGCGAAATCGTCGCTTCCCATCGATAGGTTTTCTGCCAAAGTTTACCGGGATATGGTTGCCATCCTTTTTCAGGTTCAATTTTCATTGAGATATTTCCGTTCGTTTTGGTAACTGAGTACGTCCCGGCCATAATCCCCGATACAGAATCTGTTTCGGCACAAAACTTTTAAGTTAACTTCCTATTTCAACGATAAACTCCCTAATCTTTTCATCATCAATATTGTGAACAGTACTCTTCTTGCCGGTTATCTTTTCAACCAAAAATCTTTCGATCATGTTCATCTCGTCAAACAGGAACTCGCCTCCCATGTGTTTGATGCTCCGGGCATGTTTCCGAAGTACTTCGGGAAAACCTTTCTCGATTTGCTCGTTGGCTTTTTCAAAAAACATACAGCAAACAAAAATACCCACCTCCTTTTGCAGCAAGTCGACCATGTTTTGCGCAACAAACTTTCTTGCTTTAGGTTGAATCGATCCGGCATAAACCGAACTCCCGATTAAAATACGGTCGAAAAGATGGAATTCGATCGTTTTATTATCAGCAAGATTTAATAATACTGCTTCACCCAAAGGAAGCATCTTTTGAATATTTTCGGCCACTTTTGCGGTAGTGCCATGTTTCGAGGCATAAACGATTGCTGTTCTCATAACTACTTAAATTGATAGATGACACTTAGTTTCATGTAGCTCGATGTGGGCATTTCGTACTCGGCCAGATTGTAGAAGTCGTCGAATATTTGTGTGCCTTTGTAAACATCGAAGCTGACTCCCAAACGCGATTGATCGCTGAAACGAAACGGCATAGCGGAAATACCGAGTGCGACTCCACCCGAGATTTTTTTAATTGAATAGTCGGTCAAAAGGCTTCCTTCATCGCTGATCGATGGCATGTTGTATTCGAGAGCCCCACCCAATTTCAGGCTCAACGTTCCGGGATCAAACCTTCTTTTAAAAAGGTTGATGTTGTAGGTAACCGGAACCACCAACTGTGAAAGTGAAATTTTGCGTGTGCCGAAGTAACCGTTCACCGCATCGTTGTAAGTAAATTTCTGTGGGCTGTAGAAATAACTGAGCCCTGCCTGAACATCGTTTCGCCCAACCGGGATTACGGCATGTCCGCCTGCATGGAAGCCCATACTGGTAGCGCCGGTAAACCCATCGAGAGGAGCACCTTCAACCTTCGACAGGTCGGTGTTCTCAACAATTCCTCCGGTGTTTGCTCCGACCTCTGCCCCGAATTTTACTTTCCGGTTCTGATAAGCCTCCGATACTTTTCGGCTGCTTACACAACCCGTCAAAACAATCAGGGCAACTAAAAAAAAAGTTTGTGTTTTCATTTCATTATGTTTTTTAAAATTCATAGCACAAAGGAAACACACGGTTATTTTACCAAAGTCTCAATACAACGGTTTGAGGTCTCAATTTCTGATTTAAAGTAGAAAAACAGGTTTCAGTTTAGTGAGACTTTCGGGAATAATCGCCTGGAGTTTGGCCTGTTGCGTTTTTAAACACCCGGTTGAAGGTTGCTTTGGAACTAAATCCGCAGTCGTAGGCAATCGCAATCAAGGTGTAATTTTTATTTTCGGGAAGGTTGCACCGGGTTTTGAATTCTTCGATCCGGTAGTGGTTGATGAAATCGAAAAAGTTTTTGCCAAGCCTTCCATTCAGTATTTTTGAAAGATATTCGGGCGAAACCTCCAGTTCGGAAGCCAGTGTTGTGAGCGTTATTTCCGTATTGAGATAAGGTTTTGTTGCATTCATATAGGCCAGTAGCGAATGGATAAAATCGTTTTCTTTCTGGTCGAGCGAATAGGTTTCACTAAGCATTGGCTGAGGTTCGGAAAGCTCCATCTGAATGGGCTTGTCGGAAAAGAGGTTTCCTTGCTTATGTCCGAAAAATCCAAGTACAATCAGATAAATGGAGCCGAGTATAAAACTGGCCTTATGCATCCACTGAAACGAAGCAATTGGGAAAACCAGGTCGGCTAAAAAAGGAACATAGATAATGGTATAAACAATAACTGAAGCAACCATCACGATGCGTAGCCATACCAAATCGTAATTCAGCGTTTCAGAGAAATATCCTTTTATCTTTTGGTTGTACCGCTTCACCAGCAAAACCGCCCAAGAAAAATAGATAAGCGACGACAAAGCCATGGCAATGATCATTAGCGGGTAGTCAATCCGATGTTTGAACGATTCCGATTGCAGTATTTCAATCTTTTCTACAGCAGGGATGGTGTAGTATTGAACCGTGAAATCGAGCACACAAAGCAGAAAAGGCAGAAGGTGAAGCAGGTATATGGGCTTGAACGAAAAATGCTGGTCGGTAAGCGACTTAACGTACATCCAAATTGCCGGACCATGCAACAACAGCAACGGGCTCGATACAAAAATGAACATCGGGTAAGGAAAGTCATGAGTACGATTGTAAATCTCGAGATAGCTCAGCAGTGTGTTCAAAGAATAAAGCAGGAAAAAGCCTGAAAGCAAGTAATCGGAAACTGTTTTACGGTGTTTCAGCAGAATAAGCAGGGTGATGATCAGCCCTTCAAGAACGCCAAGCAGTATGATGGATTCCATGTTCGAAAATCTGGTTTTGCAGGGATAAAGATAAAACTAATCTACTAAGATCACCCAATCCTTTTATAAAACCCATCTCGATAGCTTTCACTCACGGGAAGCAACTCCTTCCCAATTTTCACCCGGTGCTTTTCGATCGATTCTATTTTAGAAAGCGAAACCATATACGATTTATGAATGCGAACAAACTGCGAAGGAAGAAGTTGTTCTTCGAACGATCCAAAAGTCTGCTGCGTCAGTATTTTGCTTGTCGGAGTGTGAATGCACCGATAGTCGCGCATTCCCTCAATAAAAAGGATATCGGCCAGCATCACTTTCACCAGCCTGTAATCGGTTTTCACAAAGATGAAATCGGACGCAACAACCTGTGAAACTGGTTTTTCGGAAATTCGTTTCGTCGCTTTGGTCACCGCCTGCGCAAACCGCTCGAACGAATAGGGCTTCAGCAGGTAGTCGGTCACTTCAAACTCGTAGCCTTTCAGGGCATATTCGCTGTATGCTGTGGTGAGGATTACCTGCGGCCGGTCGGGCAAAGCTGCCAGCAAGTCGAGGCCGGTCATGGTTTCCATCTGGATGTCGAGAAAAAGCAAATCAACTTGGTTGGTAGAAAGAAAGTTCAACGCTTCTACCGGCCTGTCAAATTGGGCTTTGAGTTGTAAAAAAGGAAGCCGCCCGATAAACGAAACAACCTTTTCAAGTGCCAGCGGTTCGTCGTCAATGGCGATGCAGGTGTAGTTCATGGTTCGATGATTAAATGAACCGAAAAATAGGAATTTCTATTCTGAATATCCAGTGTGTATTTTCCTTTGTACAATAATTCAAGCCTCCGTTTCAGATTCGAAAGTCCTATTCCCCCGGTTTTGGCTTTCGCAGCAAGGTCGTTTTTAAGATAAGGATTCGAACAACGGAATTCAATTTTTCCCCCTTCAGATTTAAACACGATTCCGATTTTGGCTCCGGGATCATCGAAAACTGCATACTTGAACGCATTCTCGATGAACGGCAGAAAAAGCAACGGTGCAACCTCTACCTCATTCTCAACTTCAACCTTAACCTCAACCTTCCCCGGGTCTTTCAACCTCAATAGTTGCAGCCTGATGATGTTTTGATAATGGGCAATTTCTCCCATCAACGACACCTTCGGTTTTTTGGCATCGTATAGCATGTACCGCATTATTTCAGAAAGGGTGATCAGCGACTCGGAAGCCTTATCGGGATTGGATCGGATCAGCGAATCGATGTTATTCAGCGTATTGAACAGAAAATGAGGATTGAGCTGGGCATTCAGCATGTCGAGTTCATTGCGCATCAGCACTTTTTCGATCTCCTGCTTCTGCTGAATATCTTCAAACCAGCGGATAAAACCCCGTAACAAACTCCCGGTCTGGGCAATGATAAACGAACCGGCTATTGACGGAAGATATTCCTCGATCACAAAATTGAGATCGACATTGAAAAACACAGGATAGAGTGAAACCAGCACAAAACCAACCGCTAACGAGACCAGCACCGAAAGGATGAAGTAAAAGATGTACCGCTGTTTCTCGATTAGACGGTAAAAGAAAAAATAGAAGAGATAAAACTGAACCATTGCCCATCCCAGGTTATAAATGAATGGGATGATATTTTGCCGGATAAAATCGAGGCCTTCGGTCAAATGAAAACTCACAGCTCCGCCGAAGAGGCAGAAAACCATCCAGTAAAACAGGTGCAGTATGATTTTGATAATCCGGTTCATATACTTGTAAATCAAATTTAAACCACAATAGGCACATAGGCCACAATAGATTTTTCTGAATCAAAGATTCGATTATTATGTGGCCGATTGCTCCTATGTGTTTTCATTCATTTCTTAATTTGCTAAAGGTGAAGTTACATGCTAATGACGAATGACAATGTCCTAATTTCTATACCTTAAAATTGCTACTGCCATTGCAAAGACACCCGTCACCAGCGAGATATACCCAAAAGGGTTGTCGCTCATGGCTACGGGGGCACCAATGCCCAACAGCAGCATAAAAATAGAAGAAATAATGAAAATATGGTTTGCCGGTTTATAATCCCTGATCTCTTTTGATGTGGCAACAAGCATTGCGCTTCCTGCCAGCAGGCAACCAAGCCCGGCAGCTACATACATGAACAGGAAAGTTCCTTTGAATTGCGGATCGAGCAGGGCTACTTGCTTTACGATCACGATGGTTGCGCTGGTGTGGATCACGCCTAATGAGAAGGCAATCCATCCTGCAGTTTTTGATAATTTTACGATTTGTGTTTTCATGGCTAAATAATTGATCGTTTTCAAAGAATGGCTATTTCTTTATTTTGAATCATTACAAATATTAAGCAGCTTTTGTTTTAAGCTCTTTAAAAAAGACAATCCAGAAAAGTATGGCGCTAAGCGACTCCAGGATGATGGCTGTCCACATAGAGCTATTCACCGTTCCTCTGGCAAGTTCAAAGCTGCTCAGACAAGCCAGCCCCAGCATGGTAATCGCGGTAGAAAAGCAAACCGATTGACGTGCCGAAGAGTGTGGCTGCTTCCGTACACAAAAAAGCAACACCGAAAGGCCCAGCATAAAGATGGATGCACGACGGCAAAGAATGGAAGTGGTTAACGTTGCCTGAAGCCCCATCCCCCCAACAAACGCATCGGGAGTAAAGAACAACTGGGCAAACAGGAATACAAACAGCAGCGATGTTCCAATAGTAGCAATTTTATAAAGTTTCATTTTGTTGGAATTTTAATGTTCTTACTCGATTTATTTCGATTTCACAAAAACCGGCAGGCTAAAGCAAATGGCAGGCAACAGGCACATGGCAAGAATGATAATGGAACCCGGCGCATGAAACCCAAAGTAGGCGAACTCACTGAAGATACGAACCAGATAAAAAGCAGTAAAGAATAGCAACAAGCTTTTCCCGGTAGTTGTTTCTACCAGCTGGCGGGCATACCCCAACGACATAACAACCGAATAGAGCAACAGCAACACACCAATCAGGTTAAAGGTGAGCAAAATGCCCCGGTCGGTGGGGTTCATAACGGTTAAGGTTTGTGACCACTTAAAAATCCAGTAAAAACCGGCATGGAAGAGGACAAAAAGGATGGATACAACTCCGGCGATGCGGATGAGTAAAAGTTTTGTTTGTGTTTTCATGGCGAAAAACTAAAAAATTGAATTACTGAAAAACTGTTTATTAAACTGTTTCAAAGCACAGTTTGAATTAATTGTGTTCAAAAATCAGCCAAACAAAAATCATTGGGAAAAAAAATCTGCAAATGCCGGAAAATGGTCTGCAAATGGGATAATAAACCCTCAAGGTTTCCAAAACCTTGAGGGTTTATTGGTTAATCAACGTTGTTATTTTTTCTTGATCAACAATTCGGCAACATACTCGTTGTTTGAAATCTCTTTGGTCGACACGGGATAAGGCTTAAGGTCAACAAACAAAATGCTGCATCCATCAATGATGGTATCCTTTCTAAAATTGTCGCCTCCATGGGTATTCAACACAAACTTGGTTTCACTTTCGCCGTTGGTAAGAATAAACCTCACTTCAGCATTCCCCTCCCAAGCACAGACCACATCTGACGGGCAACGTGAATCGTTCAAAACCGAGTCGATACGAATGGAAAGTTGATTTTCGTTGTTAACGGCCGATTTATTGATGAGAAGTTGAAAGGTGTCGTTGAAACGAAACGACGAATCACCAGTCAAATCGCTATTTTTGTTGCACCCCGATAGCAACAGAATGAAAAAAAGAGCTGGTAAAATTGGTAATGTTTTCATTCGATATAATTTAAAGTTTTTGGTATCTCATGGAACTCGCCAAACATTTTATCATCCATCTTTGTAATACTTGATGGGATGGCTCGTTTCATCGTAATTTGTTTTATACACCCAACAGATAGATCGATTGTTTGTTTGGTTGCACGGAGTTATATTGATTTTTGGAGTAATGCTCTGTTTTTTAAGAAATGAAAAGAAAGTTATAACCGGTTTTTGAATTTATTCTGATAAAGGTATGCCTAATTGGAAGCATAAAACTTCAATAAACTTTTGCTGGTTACTCGTCTTGTGGGTACTCTGACCCTTTCTCTCTGTTTTCAATGATCATTCGGATTTGAGATTTTAAGATGAAGTAAGGGAAACCTTGAAGTAAGTTGTCGAACTTCAAAATTGGGAAACATGGAGCTTTCAAATATGGTGCAGGTTACTTTGGGAACCACAGGGATTATAAATGGGTTGGTAATTGCCATGGTGCTTTTTCTGCTCAATCGTGGGAACCGGAAAGCAAACCATCTGCTGGGATTATTGTTGGTGGCAGTTTGCTTAAAGTTGGGCTACGCGCTGCTGATCAACATCCAACACGAATGGCAGGCTCCCAGTTTGTGGCTTTATTATGGCTCTGAGTCGGCTTATTTCTCATTTGGCCCCTTGTTGTTGCTCTATTTTCATGCGTTGTTGTCGCGGCGGGTCAGCCCACTTTTTAGGGTCGCCATGTTTATTCCCGCATTATCCCCTTTTGTTGGTCATTTCATCCCGTTCGATGTTCCCTTGTGGCCCATGCAGTTGTGGTTTTTGATCTTCCTGCTTATTATTTCCATCCAATTCAAATCGGTTATTTTTTCTGGCGAAAAAAGTTCTTCCACTCATCCCGATCAGACTTGGCTACAGGTTCTCTTCGTGAGCTTTTCCATGATTTGGCTAACTGCCAATCTGCTTTTTATCGATTTCAAATTTTATTTCCTCGAACTGTTGGCCGTGGTTATTGCGGCGATCTACGTGGCGCTCTATTCTGCCATCCGGTTCTACTGGTTCCGTGAAGGCGATAAGTTGAAAGTGCCAAAATATGTCAATTCAACGCTGACGGAGGATGAGGCAAACACAATTATGTTGAAACTGAAACGGGTGATGGAAGTTGAACGGCTTTACATCGACCCGGAAATTACACTACCCAAAGTGGCTGAACGTCTTCAAATCAGGCCACACAAGCTTTCGCAGGTCATCAACCAGCAGTTGAACATGACGTTTAATGAGTACATCAACTCCTGCCGCATCAGGGAGATAAAAGGCATCATGAAACTGCCCGAATACCAAAACCTGAAAATTGCAAGCATTGCCTACGATTATGGTTTCAACACCATCTCTTCGTTTAACACGGCTTTTAAGAAATTTACCCACTACACCCCGTCGCAATACCGCAACGAACAGTTGGTTGATAACCGCAATTGATGCACAAAAAACAACGCCGGCAACAATGCACCGACGCTGTAATATAAACCTCCCCTCCAAATTCCTTTATCGGATAGTAATCTTTTCAATATGACAAAAACCGTCGGTGTAAACCTTCACGAAATAATTTCCTTGCGGAATGGATGGCCGCTCCATATCGATCGTTTTCCCGTTGGTGATTTTTGATAGTAGCGTCCGCCCCATTGGGTCGATGATCTCTACCTTATGGATTGTTTTTCCATTGACCGATAGCGAGAAGTTGTTGTCGACCGGATTTGGGAAAATTTTAAGCTTTTCACAGGGCAGAAGGTTGCTTCCTGTTCCGTTTGTTACATTGTTTTTGATCGTCCATACCGAAGTGTTGCTGCCATCTTCCGATGTGATGGTATAGGTTGCCGATCCACCTGAAAGGTCGATCCCAACTCCTGCGGCGGGGAATACCCGGGCTCCCGGTGAAACAAAAACCGAAGGCTTCAGCGAGGTGAGTTTTGTACCTGCTTTAAAAGTGACGATTATGGTGTTCGATGCGTAATCGATAACGGGTTCTGCAGCTTGTCCCGTACACGAGAACTTTTCGATGGTGGCTTTGTTGCTGAGGTGCGGTGCGTCGTAAGTCAACAGCGAATCGATGTATGGGAGCAACACATTCTCGGT
>DAOQAB010000069.1:0-19315 GCA_035353695.1 Prolixibacteraceae bacterium | reverse complement strand
TACCCCGTCTGCGTTGCCGAGGCCTTTCAACAGTCGCGAACAATTGTAGGTTTAAGTTACTACGGACTAATATTTACCGAATTGCTGCTTGCAGCTATTCATTGGTGTAATTTGAGTAATTGGTGGTTAAAAAAGATCTGTACAAACTTGATCTTTTGAACGTTGATATTGCTTTGTCCTGCGGACAGCCTTACTTTATTGTCTTGAAACAATAAAGTAAGCAAACAAATTATTCTATGATTATTGCTTCGTTCAACATAGCTTAAGTAAACTTAGCTCTGTTTTCACTTATCGCAATAATTCAAGGCTGCGGCACTCGACGACCCGGTTCTGTTTCAAAGCCTAAAGAAATTAAACTCGCTACGCTCAAACAAAATTTCTTCTTAACGGCTTTTTCAACCGACCGGGTACCCCGTCTGCGTTGCCGAGGCCTTTCAACAGTCGCGAACAATTGTAGGTTTAATGTTACTACGGACTAATATTTATCTAATTGCTGCTTGCGGCTATTCATTGGTATAATTCGTGTAATTGGTGGATAAAAAAAATTCATGCCCGTAATTACCCTGATTAGTGGATTCAGGGAAAACCGCTTGCGGCTATTCATTGGTATAATTTGATTAATTTGTGGTTAAAAAAAATCATTCTGCCATAAAAAGCTTCGTCCTTATTACCTCAATATTAAACCTTCAGCCAATGAAAGCCTATTCGATGTCAATTCCGTAACCCATTGGGGAGAAATAATCAATTCTGCCTACTTTTGCCCCGGGTTTAAACTTCTTACAGGAAGACAACTGCAGGAGGAGAAGGAATTATGAAGATTTTCAAACAATTGTTGATTATACTGGCCATCAGCTTTGGCGGCGAACTGCTTAGCCGTTGGCTTTCGCTGCCCCTGCCGGGAAGCATTGTGGGGATGCTGTTGCTGCTTTTCATGCTGTTTACCGGGATCATCAAACAGGAACAGATTGCAGAAACGGCCGATTTTATGCTCGACCACATGGCTTTTTTCTTTATCCCTGCCGGTGTGGGGGTGATGGTTTCGTACCACTACCTCGAGGGGAACTTTTTGGTTGTACTGGGATTAATCGTCATCTCGACTCTCGTGGTGATGATGCTCACCTCTCTGATAACCCAGTGGATGATTAAAACAAAGAAAAAAGATGAACGAACTGACCAATAACCACCTGTTTGGCATCCTGATATCGGTTGCTGTATTTTACGGGGGATCGGTACTGCGGAAAAAGCTGAAACGCGATTTCATCAATCCGCTGTTACTGGGCATTATGGTCATTGTAGCCGTTCTGTTGCTGGGTGACATCCCATACGAAAACTACATGAAAGGGGGAAGTGTGATCCATGCGTTCCTCGGACCGGTAACCGTGATCCTTGCCCTGCCGCTCTACCGCCAGCGGAAGTTGCTGATGGAGTACAAACTTCCCATCATCGCCGGGATTCTTACCGGGGTGATCTCTTCGCTGGTTTCGGTCATTCTCCTTTGTCGTGTCTTCGATCTGAACAACCTGCTGGAACGTTCATTGGTGGGGCATTCGGTCACCACTCCCATTGGCATCAACATCAGTAACTCACTGGGCGCTGTGGAAGGCATAACCGTTGTATCGATCATTATCACCGGAATACTGGGAGCATCGGTTGCCCCGTTGCTGTACCGTCTGTTCCGGATCGTTCATCCGGTGGCCAAAGGGTTGGGACTGGGAACCTCGTCGCACGCACTGGGGACTACCAAAGCCATGGAGATGGGCGAAACAGAAGGCGCCGTAAGCAGTCTGGCCATTGGGGTCGCTGCACTGACCACTGTGGCCATGGTCACTATCCTTCAATTGACCGGATGGTATTAATATTCCCGGTAAAAATGTAGCTTTACGCAACCATTGTCCCCAACTGTTCATCCATGTAAAGTAAGTAAACAAAATATGAATACTGCCGGAAAACCATCAAAGTCCATTTTTCATATAAAAGAAAGTATCGTTATGCTTTTAACTGCTGTTGCCCTGATATTTTTCAGCACCGCCTGTGACAGGACAACCAAAGATGGCGATTGGGACGACAACATCCACCTATCGGTCAAGACCGTCAATTTCAATGCGAATGCCGATTCTGTCGTTGTTACCACCAAAGGTACCTGGTGGTGGGTTAGCAGTGTATCGGTAAATGGTAACTATTTTAACCCGACTGAAGATATCGATCTGGAATCGGACCATTATATTTTTGCCAAAGATTGTTTTGTGGTAGAACGCAGGGATAGCAAAACGCTGTTTATTAAAGCAGCAGCCAACACCACCGGATCTATTCGCACCATCGGGGTACAACTGGAGGCTGGCGATTATTTCGATGCCGTAACCGTTACGCAGGCGGCCCGATAAAATTGAATTAAAATCACTCAACCAGCATCAAGCCCGGATTGGAGCCGGTAATGCAACGCCTTCTAGAAGGAGCAACCATAAAAGTATCTTCAAAGCCCATCATGCCAATACCTTCCATTCCGTCTTTGGTTCCACCGCCAGAACCATATTCTCCTGCAACGGAATACTAATTCGTTGACAAAAAGGAACAACTTATCCAATTTTTTTACAACGCTGTAAATTTTCTTGACAACCGTCACAATCGGAATATCTCACATACAATATCTTACACAAAGGGCACAATCTTTGATCACCAGGACAATACATATTAATGTTGTTGCGAAGGGAACGACAGATCTTATTAATCATAGCTATGAAAACAATTCTTTTAACCCTGAGAAAATTAAAAAAAAGTAAAACGGCCACACTGCTTGGAATTGCCGGTTTGGTAACTGGTTTGGTCTGTGTGTTGTACATTCTCTTCTGGATAAATGACGAAACGAGTTACGACCGGTTTCACAAGAACATCGACCGCATCTTTGTAGTTCATGCGTACCTGGAAGGGGGTACCAAAAAAATTGATTTTGGAGGATGTCCGCCCGCTGTTGGTCCAGTTCTTAAAGAAGAATATCCCGAAGTTGAAAATAGCTGCCGTTACCTTCCCGCCGAATATTTTGAATTCCTGGTAACTTTTGGAGATACAAAAAGTACGGTTAAAACAGGTTTTGCCGACGCTTCACTGTTTGACATTTTCTCGTTCCCGTTTGTTTATGGGAATAAAGGCGAACCCAATGACCCCAACCAGATTGTACTCACGCAAACCACGGCTGCACGATACTTTGGAAATGCAAACCCGGTCGGTAAAATGATGCGTTTCAACAATACCACAAACATGATGGTTGCCGGAGTGGTAAAAGACATTCCGCACAACTCATCCATCCAGTTTGATGCCATCATCCCACTGGAAAACCTGAAAACCATCTGGAGCAAAGACGATGTCCTGACCACCTGGTACAACAATGCATTTACCACTTTTGGCCTGTTGCAATCGCCCAAAGGTTTTGATAAGATCGCAACCACCATTACCCGCCGGATACAAAAAGAGATGCCCGAATCGACCAACTTTCTGAGAGCCTATCTTTTTAAAAACGGTTATCTGTACGAACAGAAACACATTCGCAACGTACGTATTTTTGGGTTGGTTGCCATATTGGTGTTACTTGCTGCCGCGCTGAACTTCATTAACCTGATAACCGCCCGGTCGACCAAACAGGCCAAAGAGACGGGGCTCCGTAAATCGATCGGGGCAACACGCAGCAACATCATCCGGCTCATCTATTCCGACGTAGCCACACTTTGCCTGTTGGCTTTTGTTCTGGCTTTTGTGATTGCCCTCATAGGCCTGCCTCTTTTCAATCAACTCATTGGAAAACAGATTGGATTCTCTGCCATCTTATCTCTGAAACCACTGGGGATAATGGTTCTGGCCTATATCGTCACCACGTTTCTGGCCGGGAGTTATCCTGCCTTTTTCCTCTCCTCGTTCAAAATAACCGAAACCTTAAATGCCAATTTCTATTCGGTTAAAAGCCGGGGGATCTTCCGGAATTCATTATTGGTAACCATTTTCATGGTCTCCATCATCCTGCTTGCTTCCACCCTGATCATCTCCAAACAGACCCTGCTATTGCAGAAAATGGATGTAGGGTTTAACAAAGATCAACTCATATATGTCAACCTGAACGGTAAGCTTCAGGGGAAAGCAAAATCACTGAAAGAAGAGGTTGGACGCACTGCTGGTGTATACTCTTCCACAATAACCAGTTTCCTGCCAGTGGCGGTAGGAAACAATGGTGAAGGATGGGACTGGGAAGGAAAAGATCCTAACTTTAAACTACTGGTGACCAACTGGCAAACCGATGAAGATATGATTAAAACGTTGGAAGCAAAACTAATTGAGGGAAAATATCTTGGAAACAACAAACAGGAAATTGTGATTAACAAAGCGTTTGCCTATGCCATTGGATGGAAGAGCTTTGCCGGAAAGACACTCCGTGGTTACGGTCAAAACTATCAGATTGCCGGGGTTATCGACAACATTGAATACAATTCGCTGGCCGAAAATTGTCGTCCTATGGCCATTGGTATCACCGAAGAGTGGTCGTCGAGATACCTGATCATCAAAGCCGATGCCAGCAAGATGGATAAAACCATCCAATCGATCAGCAAAATATGCGAAGCCATTGAGCCCGATTTTCCGGTGACTTATGGCTTTGTGGACCAGGAATATGCCAAGTTGTATGAATCGGAAACCAAACTTAAAAAACTGGCAGGGGTCTTCTCGGCTTTCTCGATGGTGGTTTTATGCCTTGGTTTGTTGGGAGTTGTGATGTTCCTTGCCGAACAGAAGACGAAAGAGATTGGCGTACGCAAATGCCTTGGCGAACAGGAAATCTCCATCATCGGCCGGCTCATCAAACCGATTCTGTTTTCCGGACTGGTTGCCAGTGTAGTTGCCATACCGGTTACCTGGTACATTATGAACATCTGGCTCGAAGGATATACCAACCGGATTGAACTGAACATCTGGATCTTTCTTCTGGCAATGATTATTTCCATTTCCATCGCCATTGCGACGGTGAGCTGGCAAAGCTGGAAAGCAGCCACACGAAACCCGGTGGAGGCGCTGAGGTATGAGTAAAACACACGAATTCAATTATACCATGGTTACAAGGTTCATTAAAATAGCCCTTCGGAATATTAAAAGTTATTCCACCCATTCCATCCTAAACATCAGTGGAATGGCCATTGGCATGGCTTGTGCCATCCTAATTCTTCTATGGGTACAGAATGAATGGAGCTATGACCGTCATTTTGAACATGCGGACGATTTGTATCGTGTAATTGAAATGCAAAAATCTCCAAATGGAGAAATCTCACTGCTTGCTCCAACCATGAGTGCAGTTTCCCCGGCGCTAAAGAATGAATATCCTGAGATTATCCGGTCTTCCAGAGTGATACACACCCCCTTAACATTAAAAAAGGGAGATGAATTTATTGAAGAAAGCGTTGTAGTTGTTGATCAGGACTTTTTGAAAATGTTTTCGGTCGGGTTTATCCGTGGAGATATCAATACCGCTTTAAACGATCCGCACAACATTATTCTTACGGAAGAAACTGCCCATAAATATTTCGGCAACGAAGATGCTCTGGGCAAAACATTGCCCTCGCGCGGTTATGTAGTAACGGTTTCGGGTGTGGTAAAGGCTTTTCCACAGAATAGCCATATCCGGTTTAATTTTTTAGTTCCAGTTGAATGGTTTGCGGAATCGGGGACCAACATCAATGATTGGGAGGATCGTGGGCGAAGTTACTCCTATGTTGAACTAACAAAAGGGACAGACAGCAAACTGGTTGATAAAAAAATACAGAACTTCATTCAAACCCATAAGAAAGGATCGGATGCCGAGATTTTACTTCAAAACATCCAAGATATTCATCTCTATTCTTCCGGGAAATACAACTACGATATTAGCGGCAATGGTGATATAACCTATGTGATCATTCTGGGCATTATTGCCATTCTGATTCTGCTCATTGCCTGCATTAACTTCATGAACCTTTCCACCGCACAATCCGTACGAAGGGCCAGGGAAATTGGCGTACGCAAAATGACCGGAGCAAACCAACTGAAAATAATTGTTCAGTTCTTAGGAGAGTCAATATTGATTACATTGGTTGCCCTGATCATTGCCCTGGTTTTGGTTGAACTGCTGTTGCCTGGCTATAATAACCTCATCGGGAAGCAATTGGATATTGACCATCAACAGGCAGGTTTATACATTCGCTTACTGACGATTCTATTACTTTGCGGTTTATTGGCCGGAAGCTATCCTGCCTTTTATTTATCATCGGTAAAGCCATTGGATACCATGAAAGGGGCCATCACGAAAAACCCAGGAAAAGCCCAATTCAGAAGGATTCTGGTAATTTTCCAATTCTCAATTTCCATCCTTCTTATTATATGCACTTTAACGATCAAAAACCAGCTCAGTTACATGCAGAATAAGAAGCTGGGATTTAATAAAGAGAATATTGGTTATTTCATGTTCCCCATACGTCCCGGAGATCCCAAGCTGGAAGCATTAAAAAAAGAACTCTGCAAGAATCCGGATATCGTGAGTGTAACAAAGGGGAATAGCCCCATAAACCTTGAGTTTACTTTCGGTGGTTATCAATGGTCAGGGAAAAAAGCAGGTGATGAGGTGCTATTTCATCATCTCGATACCGACGAAGATTATGCCAAAACCTTTCTGCTTGAGCTTAAGGCGGGGCGTTTCTTTTCACCTGAATATCCGGGCGATAATGCCACTGTTGTAATCAATGAAAAAGCAGCAGAGGCGATGGGATTAAATAATCCGGTTGGAGAAGTTTTAACAGCTCCCTGGGGTGCCAAATACACAATCATCGGAGTACTTAAAGATTTCCACATTCAATCGTTGTATCACAAAATTGAGCCACTCATGATACAAAAAGGTGAGTCCAACAATTTATTTGTCAAAATGAAACCTGATCATATACCGGCAACGGTTGAATTTATTGATAAGACTTTTAAATCATTTGACCCGGGATTACCCATTGACTTTCATTTTTTGGATGATGATTTTGACCACCTGTACCAAAACGAAAAAAGGATGAGTAAAATATTTGGTTACTTTTCTTTACTGGCCATCATTATTTCATGTCTGGGGCTGATCGGATTATCCCTGTTTATGACGGAACTCCGGACAAAGGAAGTAGGAGTTCGAAAAGTAAACGGAGCAAAATCCATCGAGATATTCTCTATCCTTTCAAAAGAATATCTTTTATGGGTACTTATTTCCATACTGATTATCATGCCCATTGCCTGGTATGCCATGCACCGCTGGCTCGAGAATTTTGCGTACAAAACTGAATTGAGTTGGTGGATCTTCGCACTGGCCGGTTTGCTGGCATTGGGAATTGCACTGCTAACAATTTCATTTCAGTCATGGAAAGCAGCAACTAAAAACCCGGTAGAAAGTTTACGGTATGAATAACGTAGAGACAAGGCATGCCTTGTCTCTACTGCATGCCTTGTCTCTACCATAATTGTTACAATTTATGAAAATAGAACAAATGAAAATCGCGAAGATCATCTCAATCATTGGCCATCCCTTGCTCACCATTCCCCTGTTCGTAGCGATCATGATGTTTGCATTCGAAGATGCTGAGAAAGCATGGCTGAATTCAGCATTGATTATCGGGTGTATTTTTCTGCCTTTGTGCTTGCGGATGTATTTCAAATCGAAAAACGGCACCTACACCAATTTTGATGTTTCTGACCGGATCCAGCGAAAAACACTGTTCGCTTTCATCATTCCGATCATGATTGTGGTCACCATCATTTTGTTCCTAATCCGTCCGGCTTCCAACTTCAGCATCAGTGTATTGTTTGGGACCATTCTTGTCATTATCTCCCAGATCACCAATCTGTTTATAAAGAGCTCACTGCATGTGTCCCTGAATATTTACCTTGCTGCGCTGGCCATGACTGCGAATCTGCGGATTGGGATTGCCATCTTTCTTCTCACGGGAATCATTGCCTGGTCGAGAATTGCATTGGGTCGACACACCCGGAAAGAGGTGATATTTGGCTGTATCATCGGCCTGGTTATTGGCACCACGATGCTTTATTCTGAAGGATTTCTAAACCAATTAATAAACTGATAGCTTAAAAAATTATCGTTACAATTTTCAAATTCAATTTTTAAATGAGGTCAATTAAAATAGCATATCGCAGATTATTCCGCAAAGGAGAACATTCTCTCACCCGGACAATTACACTGGCTACAGGGCTAGCCTTTGGCATTCTGCTTTTATCCGAAGTGCTTTACTATTACAGCTTCGACAGTTTCTATTCCGATGCGAATCGTATTTACGTTGTTCACGAGAACTTCAAAATGGATAAGTCATCTGACAAAATGGAATCTTACCCAAGAGTCAGCGGAGCAATTGCCCCGGGGCTCAAAACAGAAGTACCCGGTATTGAAGCCGCTACACGGCTTAACAACATTGGTCATTCGGTTTTCTATACCGAAGATAAAAAAAGCTATGAAGCCCGTTTTTCGCTGGCCGACGAACATCTTTTTGAAGTACTTCCACGCCCTACCATCAGCGGAAATCCACAGGAAATACTGAAAAGTCCCATGTTGTGCATGGTATCGAATAAAATTGCCGATGAAATGGGGGGCAATGTAGTTGGGAAAATGATTGAGCTAAAAGAATATCCCGGCAAAAAACTCACGATCGGAGGGGTATTCAAAGCGCTCCCCGAAAACACCAACTACCAGTACGACATTGTCATCTCGATGGTTTCGACCGGACAGTTTACCTGGGACGGCACCGAAAACTGGATGGGTAACGACCGCTATTATTGCTGCGTAAAGCTATTACCCGGGGTTAAACCCCAAAGCCTGTTGCCCGCCGTTCGCAAAATGCAGGAAAAACATCAGGATATTGTGCATCTGGAAGAAATTCAACACGGTGAGGTTTTGAAATACTCCTTTGTGCCTATCCAAAAAATATATGTCAACCAGGTTAAAAATATGACCATCATTCTCAGTGCCATTGCCTTTTCGGTTCTATTGGTGTCGCTGTTGAATTACCTGCTGCTCACATTGAGCACTTTGGTAAACCGCGCCAGGACTTCTGCAATTTACAAAACATGTGGCGCTCAGGCCCACAACTTGCAAAAGATGATCTTTTCAGAAACCTCGTTGCTTTTTATCATTTCCCTGATTGGGGCCTTTCTGATTATTTTATTACTGAAACCGGTTGCCGAAGCTCAGGTTGGCCACAAACCGATTTCGGTACTCAATCCCAACGTAATTTGGCCCATCTTGATGCTGATGATTGTACTGGTGTTCCTTCTCAGTTACCTGCCCGGCCATTTCTTTGCCCGTATTCCCGTAGCGACGGCATTCCGGAATTACCGGCAAAAAGGAAACAAGTGGAAACTTGGATTGCTCTCCCTTCAATTTGTTGGTGCAACGTTTATTTTCACAATGCTGTTGATTGTAACCCTGCAATACGATAAAATGCGTAACGCTGACCATGGTTATTGTGCCGAAAACGTTTACGTTGGATCAACCAGCGGAATGTCGGGCAGTAAGCTTTCGACCGTGCTGGACGAACTGAAGGCGATGCCCGAAATCGAAAAAATCGGTCTGGGATACGGCCTTCCTACCGAAGGCGCTTCCGGCAATAACATCTCACTTCCTGACAAAGAAAATGAGCTGTTCAACATCGCCGACTTTTATTGGGTCGATGAGAATTATCTTTCCATCCTGAATATCCCGGTAACCGAAGGACATACTTTTGCTTCCGCTTCGACCGCTCCATGCGATTTACTGATCAGCCAGAAAGGGGCACAAATGCTGGCCATGAATACGGGTTGGAAAGATGGCGTACTTGGAAAACAAATACGAATCAGCCAACATGGAACAACCACCATACAAGGTGTTTTCCCCGATTTTATCGTCGGTTCAATTTCCAATCCCGACTACCGTCCTTCGGTATTTTTCTACCTATCCGACGATCTGTTCCAAACCCGGCTAAAAGAAGATCCATCCTTTTCATTCTACATTCTGGTAAAAGCCCACGAAGGAGCACAAGCCGGTTTGATGAAGAAATTAACTGACGTGTTCAACCTGGCCCTTCCCCATCAGGATGCCGTTATAAAAAGCCTGAAAAGCGAGCAGATTAAAAATTACGATTCCGAAAAAGGGTTCCGAAATGCCATGCTGGCCGGTAATGCCGTCATTTTGCTCATTACCATCATGGGACTGGTTGGTTATACCGTAACCGAAGTTGCCCGTCGCAGGAAAGAACTGGCCATACGAAAAATCAGTGGAGCCACGCTCTCCGATATTCTTAAAATATTTGTTTTAGACCTGGAATACATGGCCATTCCGGCTGTAGCTGTTGGATTGACAGGAGCCTGGTTTACGGCAAACAAATGGATGGAGAACTTTGCTTCGAAGGTTCCTCTTCACTTGGGCTTTTTCCTTCTTTGCAGCCTCTCGGTTCTGATATTCATTGGGATTATTGCCACCGTTAACTACCTTGCAACAGCCAATCGGAACCCGGTGGATGCACTGAGGCAGGAATAACCCCCAACCCCTGAGGAGAGGCTGAAAACGGTACAACTTGAGGTGTCAAGCTATTAAAAAACGTTTGGATAAAAGAATAAACAATATTGATTTCAATGAAAAACATACTTCTTTTTATCGCACTGGCCATACTGGGCACGGCAATGATGAAGAACAACCAACTTAACATGACCTATCTGGGCAATTGCGGCTTTTTGTATGAAAGCGGAAAAGACAAGGTCATCATCGATCCTTTCGGAACTGAATTCGGAAACTACTTCCAGTTACCTTCCGAAAACACGAAAGAGAACATCATTGCAGGGAAAGCTCCGTTCGACAAAGTTGATTTACTCCTGATTACCCATATCCATGGGGACCATTTCAACGCGAAACTGACCGAATATTTCCTTTTGAATAACAGCAATGCCAAAATGATCTGCCCCCGACAGGTCTACAACCAGCTAAAAGATTCATGCAGCAACTTTGCCCAAATTGAATCCCGGATTATTAGCCCAGACTTATCGTTCAATGAATCGAAACAGATTAAAATAAACGGCCTTACGGTACAGGCAATACGGATGCAGCACGGAACCGACCGCAACCTCGACGGGATCCATTATTCGGATTATACGGAGTATGAAAAAACGGAGAACCTGGGATATGTGATCAACTTCAACAACAAGCGTGTTTTTCATCAGGGAGACGGCTGTCTCCGGATCAATAAAAAAGCAGTTGAAAAGATCGACGGCACAATCGATGTTGCCTATCTTGGGTATTTCGACTGGGATGCTGCGTCCCTGAACATTCTAAAAAACGAGTTAAAAGCCAAAAATGTAATTTTCATGCACGGCACCATACCCGGACAGGAACAAAAATCGGAAGAATTCAAAAAAATCGCTTCCCAACTGCTGTTTTTCGATAAAGAACCCGAGTGCAAAACATTCCGGTAATTCAGGTTTCTCGGGGAAATATGCACAAAAAAGAAGCGAGAAATACCCCCTCCGGAACGGGGACCATCGGGCTAATTTAAGGCCTAGCGACCCCTTCGGAACGGGTAATGTCGGGGTAATTTAAGGCGGAGTGACCCCTTCGGAACGGGTAACATCGGGGTATTTTAAGGCGAAGTGACCCCTTCAGAACGAGTAACATCGGGGTAATTTAAGGCATGAGCCCCCCTCCGGAACGGGTAATACTGGTGTAATTGATGCATACTATCTCTTAACCACCCGGATGTAATCGAGCAAAGCATCGTTGATTTCGCCATCCATGTTGATGTTCCAATCTTCAAATTTGATGCGCAACATGTTATTCCCTTTTTGCAACGAAGTTTCGATAAGATTTGAAAAACCCCAATCGCTCCACTCGTTGGTACCGCGCTGAGGAAAAACCCATACCCCCGAATAAACATCGTTGACATAAACACTGCGAATACCACAGTTGTTATCGGTATTCCAGGGGCCGGTTCCATTGGCGTAACGACATTCCAACAAATAAACACCAGCTTCCGGAACATTGATTTTTAACGCCATGTCACGATTTTTAGCGCTACTGATTTCAACAAAACCAGCTCCGGAGTAATTGGTATAAGGCAAGGTCGATTTAGCGACCGATTGCTCAACCTCAACCAACTGATCCGAATTCGTTATCCAAACCGGCTCACTGGTAAACGACTCAACACCTTCGGGATCGACAGCCGTAACTTTATACTCTGCAAAGGTTTCTTTCTCGATATCAAATTGATTTTCGGAAACCTTAGAAACGATTTTTCCGTTTTTATAAACGTTGTACGAAACAGCACCGGGAACAACATCCCATACCAGCTTTTTCCCTTCAAGCTTAACCAGTGGATTGGTCAGTGAAAATTTATTTTCGACCAAATTGATTTTTGTTGCGCCAAAACGGTTGTTGGCCAAATTGATTTCGATCTGATGTTTTCCCTCCAGATTTCCGGGGAAGAAAGGCTCATCAATGGCTTTTCCATCCAGTTTGAACGAAGCGATTTTGTTTCCAAAACCTTTTACCGTAATATCGAGCTTGGCTTTGCGGTAACTAAAATTCGAGAGCGTTTTTGTTCCACCATAAACCTCAGGAACTACTGGCTGAAACCGAATTCCGCCGGGTTCAAAACTCATCCCGATGAAAACCCGGTGAACCATTGCCATGTTACCGGCCATACTCCACAACATGCGGTCGGAATTGATCTCGGTTCCGTTAAAATCGCCATTCTGAGCCACCATGTTTTCATAGTTGGTGAGAAATAAAGCCCCTGCGCGATAAATGGCTGCCAGTCCGTGCAACAGAGCGGCTTCGTTACCGGTTTTGGCGGCAGCCAGGTTCCAGAACGACTGCACAAACGGCCAGATGGCATTGTTATGATACGGCGGAATTCCCGGAATCTGCGGGTAGATACAGGTTGTACCAAAAGCGGTCACCGGCGAATTTTCAAAGATCGACTGAGCTTTCGCTTCATCGGCAACACCAAACAACACCGAAAAAGCTTCACCCAGTGCTTCAAAACGAGGTGAAAGGTTCATGCTGCTTCGGCCATACAAATATTGGCCGTAGTAACCTTTATCAGCCATCCACAGGTATTGGTTCATTCCTTTTTTGATCTCTTCGGCACGCTGAAGATAAGCATCATTGGGCTCGCCGAGGATCTTAGCCATCTGTGCAAGAATCAGGTTTGCTTCGTAATGCACGGCGTTGGTCCCCAAGTTCTCCGACAGGTAAATATCGGTATTCGACATCCATTTGGGATAAGTTTGCTCACGCCAGTCGAGAAACGAAGATTCCCCCCGGTTCATCCCGGTTTTTGGTGAACGAATGGTTTTCCCGTCGTCGGCCAGTGTATTTTTGATGATTTGATAAGCCGACTTCAGCCAGGCTTCATCACCGGTTACCTTATAAATCTCCCAAGCCGCCAGCGACCACGAAGTACGGTCGGACGATATGGGCCATGCCCCACCCGATCCGGTATCCTGAATGATGCGGCCACGTTTCACTTTCTTCATCAGACTAATCTCGGCCACCTTAGGCTCGTGGTAGGCAAATGCCAATAAGGTACTGAAACTCACGTCGCGGGTCCACACACCGCCCCACTTGGCGCCGGTACGCAAGGTACTGTCGGGCTCAATGTTCTTGCGGGCTTCTTCGAGCGAAAGGTTGAAAAGTGCATCCACAATCGGCTGGTCGGAATGGTACGAAGGTTTCATCGAAACATTTTCGGTAAGCTGCCAGGTACATGGCTTGTTTTCTTTTTCGTCGAAAGGATTAAAAACCACCTTGATTTCGTAAATGCTATCCCCGTCGGGATCCTTCAAATCGAAGCCCTTCTCTTCCAGATTGACCCAATCCCACGACAGCGGTTCGGTTCCACCGGCGATGTACACCCCTTTGAAGTCATCTTTTGATATGCGGGTTCCATCGAAGGTTTCGAAAGATCCTTTTTCGGCAAACTGTTTCAACACCGGACGCATATCGAGCCGAAAAGTATAGGCGTAATTCACCGGCAGTTTGACACCCGGGTCGCCGGGGTTTGGTTGATCTTTCTGCCCGAAAACAATCACCGGCGATTGATGCTCTTCATCACCAATGATGATCCAGTGATTTTCGCCCGACTGCTTTTCATTGTCCTTTTCGTTGATCCCAAATTTGAAGCTAACCATCCGCGAAAAATTCTCATAAGCCAGGCTGTGGTAGTTCGAAACAATTTTCGTGGGAGACTCAACCGTAGCCGTGAAATTTCCCTGCACCACCTTATTGGGATAAATGGTAAACTGCGGCGACTGGTAAAGCACTTCGGGCGCTTTTGGGCATCCGTACAACCCCATTAAAACGGCAATTAAACTGACTATTTTTTTCATATACGAACTTTTTCCTTAGAGACAATCCCGTCGCTATTCTCAACAAACGAAGGCTTCAATCCCACAAAATTACGAAATCCTACGAACAACCGTTTGGGCAACAAATTATTCTTGATCGGGTACTGGATAAAATATGAAACGATTAATCAATCAGCACCATCTATCCTGAATTTCGAATTTGTCAATTATTTCAACATCGGTGTAAAATAATTTGACAACAAAAAACAATATTTCCTAAAATATAAATTAATTTTCAATTACTTAAACCACTGGCATGGTTTATGGCAATCGATTATAAAAAGAATAGCCATGAAAACCATTCTCAAATCAACCTTCCGAAATTTCATCCGGAAACCAGCGACCAACCTGATCAATTTAGCAGGTTTGTCAGTCAGTCTGGCTCTGGTGGTCATACTTTCAATCTACTGTTTCAGTGAACTCACCACCGATCATTTTCAAAAGAACGGGGACCGCATCTACCTCTTTTCCGACCAGAATAATTTACCTGGAATCAATTCACCGGGAGTTTTGAAAGATCATATCGATCAGCGTATTCCGGGCATTGAATCGACGCTACGACTTGCCGGCACGTGGGAAACTCCGGTTTTTCAATCAGATGGAAGAGACCCTATTAAATCGGATCTGGTTTTTGCCGACGACAATTTTTTTCGGTTTTTCACCTACACTGCCATCGAAGGCAATCTTTCATCGGCGCTACAAGAACCAATGTCGGTTGTAATTACCAAACGGCTGTCCGAAAAACTTTTCGGGAAAGAAATTGCCATAGGCAAAACCATCAAACTGAACAACGAAAAAGAACTTACCATCACTGCCGTCATCAAAGAACCAGAGTCAAACTCCTGTCTGTCATTCAGTGCCATCACCTCCATGGCAACCCGTAAAATCGTAATGCCCAACGAAGCCGAATTTTCGGTATGGCCTTTCTGCGTATTTCAAACTTTTGTCATGCTGAAAGATGGGAGCAACCCTGAAGAAACAGCCCAACTCATTGCCGCACTCTTCCCCAATGAAATGAAACAAAAAGAATCGGCGGCACAATTAACCCCTTTTAAGAAAATTTACTTTTCACAATTCACCCTATTCAACAACAATTACTTATACCGTGGAGACCAGAAAAAAGTAATGATCCTTTTGATGGTTGCTGCATTAGTTTTGATTATTGCGCTGGTCAATTTTCTAAATATCACCTCAGCACAATGGATTGAGAGAATCAGGCAAATTGGCACAATGAAAGTATATGGAGCCAGCAGAAAATCCATTGCCTGGAAAATTATACTTGAAGCATTTCTCTTCTTTTTCTGTTCATTATTCCTTGCCTTTTTTCTCATTGGAATCTTTTCACCATCCATTTGCAACAATACTGGTATTCGGTTCAATTCTCACTTACTTTACACCCCAATGTTTTTGCTGCTCACGATGACTGCAACCTTTGGTTTAAGTCTTGTCTTCAGCCTGATTCCTGCATTGAAAATTTCGAACACAAAAACCTTCTACGACTTAAAAAGAAAAGCTGAACCACACTCGTCAACCTCATTTTTCAGAGGATTACTGGTAACCACACAATTTACCATTGCCATCATACTAATTTCATTCACAGTTTTGGTTCAAAAACAGGTCAATTATGGGAGCAGCAACCTGGGTATGAATCAGAAAAACATCATTGGAATTCAGTTAACGCCGGAACTATTGGGGAAGAAAGATGTTTTGAAGAACGCGCTAGCGACCCTTCCCTCCGTAAAAAATATCTCTTTTTCACAATATTTTCCGGGAGAAATGATCTCGCACGGAGAAACGCAGGCCGATATCTCAGGGGAAAAGAGGCATATAAACTATGATTCATTCATTGCCGATGCTGGGTTCTTTAAAACCATGGGGCTTCAGTTGATTCTAGGAAGAATATATTCCGACGACCTTTCAACAGACATAAGAAAAGTAGTTGTAAATGAAAGCTTTGTTCAACAAAACAATCTCACGAATCCCATCGGCATAAAATTCTCAGGAATGGATGGGAATAGCTATGAAATTGTGGGGGTTATCAAAGATTTTCATTACAAATCGTTCAATACCCCCATTGCACCACTGGCAATCATGAATGTGCCCTGGGCTGCTTATTGCCTGGTCGATATACATACCGACAATACAAAATCCTTATTCCAATTAATTCAGGAAATAAAGACCACAGCTCTGGGGTTGTCACCATCATTTCCGGTAGAGATCAGTTTTTTGGATAAAGCGGTTGAAAACATGTACCAGTCAGAGATCTCTTTCCGGAAAGCATTTTCACTTTTTTCCGGATGTGCCATCGTAATCTGCTGTCTGGGCATTCTTGCGATGTCGTTATTGGCCTGTCAACGAAGGGTGAAGGAAATCGGCATCCGTAAAGTAAATGGTGCCCGTGTTTCAGAAGTGTTGATCATGCTGAACCGCGATTTTATCCGTTGGGTAATTATTGCCTTTGTCTTTGCAACCCCAATCGCCTGGTTTTTCATGAAAAAGTGGCTCGAAGGATTTGCTTATAAAACGGAGCTCAACTGGTGGATATTTGGATTAGCCGGCACCATCGCATTGTTTATAGCCATATTAACGGTTAGCTGGCAGTCCTATCTTGCGGCTACCCGAAACCCGGTAAAAGCGTTGCGTTATGAATAAAAAAATGGGCAATCATACAGAAACGCCATCGCTGGTTGTCAAATCCATCAGCGCATTAAAATTGGCCATATCGAATTTCAGGACAGGAGCAACTCTGATAGCATCTTTAAGAATTTGAAAGTAACAACAGCTGGAAAGCAAGGATTTTTAAATTGATGAATATGGGCACAACATTGATTAAACAGAGCCTGCGGAATATCGGTAAAAACAAACTTTATACGATTGTCAACATTTCCGGACTTTCGGTATCGCTTGTGTTAATTCTTTTCTTGTCCATCTACATTACAAACGAGAAAAATATTGATGGGTTCCACAAAAACGGGAAAAGAATCTACCGGGTAATCCGTGCCGGTGAATGTGCCTTCTCCCCTCCTTTCGGCCAATATGTTACCGATAATATTAGTGGAGTAGAAGCATATTGCCGGACTTTCATGCTCGAAGCCAATCTGAAATCGGATTACAACCTTGTAAAAAGCCCCTCATGTTGCTATGTCGATTCGAACTTCTTCAAGATGTTCTCCTTTCCATTAACAATGGGCAATCGGGAAACGGTTCTGGCATCACGAAACAATATTGTTCTTTCAGAAAGCTTTGCAAAGAAAATGTTTCCAGATACCGATCCATTGGGAAAAACAATCAGGCTCAACAACAGGCTCAACTATCAGGTGTCGGGTATTGTAAAAGATTTCGATGAAACCACCCATTTTAAACAGGCCGATGTATTGTTCCCGATTGCTGCCCTTGCCGACTTTTTCGGAGGTAACGGGTATTTATCGCAATATGACCTCCACTATTTTCTTCCAAGCCTGTATGTTCTTGCAGAAAAAGGAATTGATCTGTCGGCAAGAGGGACAGGACTTTACAACAAAGCCAAACCATGGTACTGGTTGTTTCAACAGGACGAAAGCGAAAACACCATTTTTCAACCACTAAGCGAAGCCTATTTTAACCCAGTTAAATACGGCTTTCCCATGGGTGCCCGAGAGGGAAACAGAAAGATGCTCAATTTCATGATGATTATCGTTGTTGGAATATTTCTCATTGCTTTGATCAATTTTATTAACCTGACAATCACCAGTTCCATTTCCCGTCGCAGTGAATTTGGCATCAGAAAGATCATTGGTTCAAACAGGATCCAAATTGTTGCCCAATCATATACAGAAACAGCTTTGCTATTTTTAGCATCCCTGCTATTGGCGCTATTCTTTCTCGACATCCTTCTACCTTCGTTCAATTTATTAACCGGATACCACACAACACTCCCACAATTCTTTAAAATTATTCACTGGCCGAAAATATTTTTCTATATACTCCTGATATACATTTTATCGGCAACCATTCCCGCACTAGTTGCTTCCAGGGTTTCCCCTGCATCGGCCATCAGAAAAACAATTGGAAATTTGCGAATTCGCGTTCTTCAGCAACTAATGGTCGTTCTTCAATTCATTATTGCCACCATTCTGATTATTTCAATGTTTACCATTCAAAAACAAAGCAATTTCTTACAGAATTACGAAACCGGTTTCAATAAAAAAGAGACCTTCTATATCTGCCTGAATTCTGAAATAAAGGATAAAAAACTACAGTACAAGGAAGAACTGTCAAAAATAAGTGGTGTAGAAGGAATATCGCTCTGCAATGGGATGCCGGGCGTCGGGATCCCCAATCTACGGTTCAATGCCAACAACAAAACACAGGACATCGACTATTTCAATATAGATGACGATTACTTCAGGGTTATGCAAATCAAGCTGAAAAATCCCGTTTCACCCGAATGGAACAATTGCTGGATCAATGAATCAGCCGCCCGGTCATTAAGCTACGACCCGAATAAAAAAACAGTTGAAATTGATTTTTACGGCACAAAAAAGACCTGCATGGTGAATGAGGTTCTTCCCGATATGAATTACCACTCACTGTATGAACCTTGCAAACCTACCCTGTTTACCAGTCTCGATACACGTGGTTGGGTCGATTATGCCTTATTAAGGGTCGACATGAATAACATTAAACAAATACTTGGTGAAGCCGAAAAAATTCACCAAAAATTCTCTCCCGATTTCCCATTCGATTATGCTTTTATGAACGAGACCATCAACATAGCATATAAAAAAGAAAAACAGACTTCAAAAATAGTAAGCTGGTTCTCACTTTTTGCCATTCTCATTTCTTGTATGGGTTTGTTTGCTCTCTCCATATTTTCCATTAATACCCGGACAAAAGAAATAGGGATCCGAAAAGTTAACGGAGC
>DAOQAB010000068.1:14017-19775 GCA_035353695.1 Prolixibacteraceae bacterium | reverse complement strand
TGTTTAATCATTCCTTTGAGGTAATCATTGCTTATTAAAAGTCAATAACGAATATCCGTTCCCTTTTCCGGATGATCGCGGATAAATTGGATGTTAGATACTAGATACTAGATGCTGGATACTAGATGTTAGATATTAGACACTTGCGAACCAACGCATTGATCTATTTATCTTCGGTGATTTTCAATTGTGTAATTCGTGGACAAAATTTTTATTTGTGAAATTATCTCCGCTGAATTTTCAATTCGTGAAATTCGTGAAATTCGTGGATTATATTTTCATTTATCTCCGGTGAATTTTCAATTTCGTGGACAAGATCTTTCATTTACCTCCGGTGATTTTTAATTTGTGGATTAAATTTTAATTTTTGTAAAACAGCAATACTCTGAACAATAATTTTTTTATATTTGAAAAGATATGCAAACAATAACCAAACTTTAATTTAATTCAACGAACCCTACTTATCAATAAAACAATACACTATGAACAAGACAATTCGTTTTTTAGTCGGAATACTATTTTCCGCAGTAATTACACAGTCTGCAATTGCACAAACAACAATTTGGAACGTTGATCTACGAGATGCGCTCTACGAGGTGGGCTGGATTCAACAGGGGAACGATGGAACCATTATCGCATCGGGATCCAAAGGACTGATTGGGTTAAACAACAATACCGGTGAAACCTTGTGGACATTGAGTGAACTAAAAGGAGTTGATAAAAACTCATTTTTGACCATTGATGGCCTTCCCTTCTTTTACATAGAATATGTATCTCTTGCAAACGGGGGAAAAATGAGAGGATTAATCATCAATTCCAATACCGGTGAAATTCTGTTCGACACCAAAGATGAAGGTTACAGCATTAAAAATTTCAATTTTATGTATGCCCAAAACTGTATCCTGTTTGAAATCAAAAAAGGCAATGATCAAATGTTGATGAAGTTCGATCTGAAAACCATGAAGAGCAAATGGGTTACCACCATCAATACGGCCAAAGGGTTGTTGGGCAAAGTAAATGCCATGTCCAGCAAAAGTTTCTTAAACCATGGGCCAATCATTACCAAAGACAACTCAACCCTTATTGTAGGCATTAAGGAGGTGATTACTGCATTAAACTTTGAAACCGGAGATGTTAGCTGGAAAAAGGAAAACGACAAAGAGGTAACAACCCTGGTTTATTCCAATTTGAACAACAGCTTATATGTAGGGATCCGCAAAACAAGCAAACTGACAGTTTTAGAACCATCCTCAGGCAAAGACATCACTCCGGGCAAGCTGAAATTGCGTGGTTCGATGATCGATGTAATTGAAGGGAAAGATGGCAATCTGATCCTGGTTGAAACCGAAGGCTTTAACCTGATTGATGCCAAAACCAATGAGTTCATCTGGAAGAAGAGCTACAAAATTGAGTTCCTCGACGAAGTTGTTCCTTTAACCGATGGCTACATCGCAATCGGCAAGAACGAAGAAGCGGGCAGTATCTCGATGGTGGATAACAACGGAAAGAAAATCTGGGACTGCGGCGTAAAAGGGTATGTATATTATGCTGCGCCAACTTCAAAGGGCGTGCTTTATATCTCAACCAGAAAATCGAACATCCTGAGCTATGAAAACGGAAAAGAAATTTGGGATAAAGATGTTAAATTCAAGTCGATCCCGGCAGTAACTTTTGATACGAAAGAACAAAAGGTCATTCTCTTCGAAAACGGGAAAGGATATAAATTTGATTTGAACACCGGTGCGATTGAACTCTTTGCCGAAGATATTAAACTTGAAAATGTAGAGAAAGATACTCCGCTTACCGCTGAATATATCCAGAATGGTTACTTCATCACTTCCGATCAGTATGCTTCACTGTTGACCCCACAGGGAAATTTGGCTTACACCCATTATTACGAACCGGTATCGACCGTAGACCTGACAAGCCTGGCAGAATTTGGATTGAGTATGGCCGGAGTAGATATCGACATTAAAGGTTCAATGGAAAACATCAATGCATTATCGGCCCTTGCCCATGGTGCTTACGTGACATCTAAAGATCAGAATGATGCTAAATCAGAAACATCGGTTATTTCCGGCATGTATTTAGGTGAAGACGCAGAACACATGACTCCCGTGTACGAAATAACCCAAACACGTTTCTCTAACACCAAAGAAACGAGAGATTATAAGTTCATGACCGTTAAAAATAAGGAAGAAAGGGGAACTAAAAACTACATTTACATGCTGAACAAAAACAGCGGTGAGATCGTAAAGAAAATTGAGTTAATCGATAAAACACCCGATTATGTAATCGACAATGTTGATAAGCGAATTTTTGTCAACGAAGGGAATCACCTGATTACTGCTTATCAGCTATAGAGCTTAATGACTAACACCTGCAACAATATGAAAAGGGTTCAAATCAAATTGGGTTGAACCCTTTTCTATTTTCATCTTCCATTTCGCTGGGCCCTTACAGGAATTAGCGTGTTTGTCGATAGAATTACTTTGAAGCCAATTCGTTTCCCTTTACAAATTGCTTATAGGAGGTGTAACCAACACTCTCGCCTTTTGAGTTTTTGGCAGGGATAATAAACTGTATATAACCAACCGAATAATCGACAACATACGAGATTGTATCCGAAACATTCGAATCATCGGTATAACGGATTACGATCGATGCCAGTTTATCGCCGTCTAATTCGTTGTGACGGTCGACTTCAGTCAGATTTTTGCTCATCATCCGGGTTCCATTGTCATAATACAAATTCAAAAGCGATCCATCGAACCGTATATTGACTGGCCGGGAATAGTAGTAATTCGAAAAGAAAACATCGTCCAACAAACTCATCGGTGTCGACATCGATTGTTTCTCCACTCGTATTTCAACAGGTAATTTTGCGTGCGATACCCCCGACATGCAGAGGAAAATTGCCAGAATCATTGTTTTCATATCCTTCTCCTTTTAATCGTTCCTACGACAAAAAAACAACGAAGGGGCTACCCGGTTTAAAGTTGAATCCCGTTTTTGACCAACACCCGATTTCAGGTGACCAACGGATACGATGCGGTTTTGAACAATCAGAATGAATGACCAAAACGTTTTATCCCAAGTGAATCTCATTTTGTGGCATACTCACTCCTACTCTTTCAAAATCAGCAGGAACCTTTCGGCTGAGAGAAAGCACACTGGCTATACCTTTATCCGATCTTCATTTTTTTATTTTTTTAATCCATTCATTTATCTACTTTTAATCTTGAAAAAACAAAAAGTTACAAACTATTTTAAATCTCAAAATTATGACCACCGTTTATATTGTTATTGGAGCAATCGCTTTCCTTATAATTGTCACAAGTTTTGTTACCGTCAATCAGGGACACATTGCGGTCATGACCATCTTTGGCAAATACAACCGTATTATTGGTCCGGGCCTGCACATGAGGGTTCCAATCATTGAACGGATCTACAAACGGATTTCTATCCAAAACCGTTCTGTTGAACTTGAATTTCAAGCAGTAACACAAGATCAGGCGAATGTCTATTTCAAAGCTATGTTGTTGTATGCGGTTATCAACCAATCGGAAGAGACGATTAAAAATGTGGCCTTCAAATTTGTGGATCAGACGAACTTTATGCAGGCATTGATCCGCACCATTGAAGGGACCATCCGTAGTTTTGTGGCCACCAAAAAACAGGCTGAGATTCTTGGTCTGCGTACCGAGATTGTCCAGGAAGTGAAAAAGCACCTCGACGCCACGCTGGAAGAGTGGGGCTATCACATGATCGACATTCAGTTGAACGATATTACCTTTGATGAAGAGATCATTAAATCGATGGCTAAAGTGGTTGCATCGAGCAACCTGAAGGCAGCTGCCGAGAACGAAGGTCAGGCTCTTTTAATTACCAAGACCAAAGCGGCCGAAGCCGAAGGAAATGCCATCAAAATTTCGGCCATTGCTGAAAAAGAGGCTGCCATGCAACGCGGCCAGGGTATCGCTTTGTTCCGTCAGGAGGTTGCCAAAGGGATGGCCCAGGCTGCCAAAGAGATTACCGATGCTAAACTTGATTCTTCCTATCTGCTCTTTTCGATGTGGACCGAATCGATCAAACATTTTGCCGAAGCAGGAAAAGGAAATGTCATATTCCTTGATGGTTCTACCGAAGGTATGGAAAAGACCATCAAGCAACTGATGGCAACCATGAAATTGGACACGACCAAGGAATAATAACATATAAAAAAAATAGATAGCCTTCTTTCATACGAAAGAGGGTTGTCTGTTCGTTTCTATTACTACCAATATTAAATAACCCAATTTAAAATTTATCACCATGAACAACAAAAAATCAATCCGTTACTTTCTTTTAGCCGGCTGTGCACTCGAAATTATTCTTGGGCTACTTCACTGTTTCTGGCCATTCAACCTGCTACAGGTCAAAGAATTCAAAAATGTCCCAACAGCAGTCAGCGATTTGGTTTTACTGGCAGCGCTCACTATTTCGCTCTGTATGCTGGCGTTTGCCTTTTTATCGTTTTATTATTCCAAACAGATCAACAGCAACACTCAGGGGGTGAGAATGTTTTGTTTATTGCAGGGGATCTTCTGGGCACTCCGACTGGCTGTTCAATTCATTCTGCCCATTCAGTTACCCCTCTATTTTATTGACGACCCAAATAATTTAATCATCAGTGGATTAATTTTAACGATGCTGGTTTTCTGGATTCCTGTTTTTCTTTTGAGAGAGAAAAGAATACCCGAAGGTCGAGCAAGATTCCAAATCTACACCGACGAAACATCGTTGGGACATGCCTAACCACATTGTGAAAACTTTGTGTAATTTTATCGCCTGTTCTGAAATCTTAATATGGTTAAAATAGGCAAAACATCAACCCTCGAAGTGATCAAGTTTACCGATCAGGGAGCATACCTCGATGGTGGACCTTACGGCGAAATACTGCTTCCCAATCGTTATGTTCCCAAAGATTGTAACGAAGGGGATGATATCGAAGTGTTTATTTACTTCGATTCGGAAGACCGGATTGTTGCTTCAACCGAATTCCCCACCGTAATGGCCGACGAGTTTGGTTATCTGAAAGTGGTTTCGGTCTCTTCGTTCGGGGCTTTTCTCGATTGGGGATTGCCGAAAGATCTTCTGGCTCCATTCCGCGAACAAACGGTGAAAATGGAGCAGGGGAAAAGCTATCTGGTAAGGGTGTATGTTGACCGTAAAACCGGGCGACTGGTTGCCTCGTCGAAAATAAACAAATTCGTCAGCAACGAAGAACTGGAAATTTCGGAAGGTGACGAAGTGGATCTGATTGTTGCCAACCGTACCGATATTGGATACAATGCCATTATCAACGAAAAGCACCTGGGGATTCTCTATTTTAACGAGATCTTTAAACCGATCCGAACAGGCGATAAAATGAAAGGATACATCAAAAAAATAAGGGAAGACCAAAAAATTGACTTAAGCCTGGAGAAACAGGGTTATGAAAAAGTCGATCCGGTTTCGGAAGATATCCTTCAGAAATTGAAAGAAAATGATCTGTTCCTGCCCTACTCCGACAAAACCGATCCGGAAATTATCAAATCGAAACTGGGGATCAGCAAAAAGACCTTCAAAAAAGCCATTGGCCTGCTATACAAAAAAGAGTTGATTGTGATAGAAGAAGACGGAATACGGTTGAAGGTTTAATAAAAAATAAGTAAAAAGCCTGCCTGCCGGTAGGCAGGTAAAAAGGGAAAAAAAATGGTTTGCTTTTTGGAATTTG
>DAOQAB010000068.1:9913-13917 GCA_035353695.1 Prolixibacteraceae bacterium | reverse complement strand
TTAGCGCCGTACTTCAGTAAGAAAAAAATGTCGATAAGCATCAGAAAATCAACTGAAAAAGATTTCGATTTTCTTGAAAAAATTGAACGGACCTGTTTCCCTGAATTTCAGCAAAGCTCCCGGCGAACATTACGGTTAAGTATGTCCAGTCAGGCACAGGAAGTTTGGGTTGCAGACATCCGGAGAGGTAAAAAGAAGGTGCCGGCAGGCATCATGGTTTTACACCTTCATCCCCGGACATTACGGGTTTATTCCATTGGCGTTTCAAAAGAGTTTCAAAGTAAAGGAATCGGTGCCCGGTTGATCACCCATGCGTGTAACTTAGCCATGGCACGGGGCTATGAACGAATTTCGCTCGAAGCCAGAGCAAACGATTCCCATTTGATCAAATGGTATGAAAAAGCGGGTTTTGTAACCCACGAACGTCTCCCCGATTATTATACGAAAGGGGAAGATGCCCTGCGAATGATCTTTAAAGTTTCGAGGCCCAAAGTCAGCGAACCAACTTCGAATCTAATCGTTGTGGATCATCCGTCCCAATGGGATCTTCCGGTGGAAGGAGTTAAAGTGGTCTCCTCCAAAAATTACATTTCAGAACCCGAATTTCAATCGGCAAAAAACATCCGGGTTTTCAACCTTTGTAACTCCTACCGTTACCAGAGCATGGGATATTACGTTTCGTTACTGGCATCGGCACGCGATCACCGGGTAATTCCCAGTGTAACCACTATGCGCGATTTTAAGAACCTGCCGGTTATTCGTTCCATTGCCAACGACCTTGATGAACTGATGCAGAAAAAGCTGGACAAAATCAACGACAACAAATTCATCCTGAATGTCTATTTTGGCCACACCACCGAACCCTCCTTTAAAACACTGGGGAATAAGCTTTACCATCTGTTTGAAACACCGCTTCTTCAGGTGCAGTTCAGCAAAACGGACCGGTGGATTATTGAGCGGGTCACTCCGTTGAGTTTGAAAAAAGTTGATTCGATTGATCACGAAAAGATACAGGCTTTTGCACTGAATTATTTCACCAAAAAGAGATTCCAGAAACCAAGGTTGAAACATTACAAATACGATCTGGCGATTTTGATTAATCCGTGCGAAGAGAATGCCCCTTCCAATCCGGCGGCCCTGAGAAATTTCAAAGATGCAGCCAATCAGATCGGTTTTTATGTCGATTTCATCACCAAAGACGATTACGACAATCTGCCGGAGTATGATGCCCTGTTTATAAGAGAAACCACCAATGTAAACGACTATACTTACGACTTTGCCCGACGCGCTTTTGCCGAAGGACTGGTTGTTATTGACGATCCCTGGTCGATCCTGCGTTGCTCCAACAAAATCTTTATGTATGAGCGGATGAAGCAATACCGGGTTCCCATACCTCAGACACAGGTACTGACCAAAGGAAAAACAACTTCGGCAAAACTTGAAAAAATGAGCTATCCGTTGGTGTTGAAACAACCCGACAGTGCTTTTTCGCTGGGAGTAACCAAAGTTAACAACCTGGAAGAGATGGAAAGTGCATTGAACCACCTCTTCAAGAAATCCGACCTGGTTCTGGCGCAGGAGTTTCTGCCATCGGAATTTGACTGGAGAATTGGAGTGCTTGACCAAAAGCCACTGTTTGCCTGCAAATACTACATGGCCCGCGATCACTGGCAAATCTATAACTGGAAAGTAACCAACGAAGACGATGAAGCCGGAGATGCAGAAACGGTTCGGTTCGAAGAGGTTCCCGAGCAGGTCATCAAGGTTGCCGTCAAAGCGTCGTCGCTGATGGGTGACGGACTTTACGGTGTCGATCTCAAAATGGTCGACAACAAAGTGTATGTTATCGAGATAAACGACAATCCCAACATTGATGCCGGAATCGAAGATCAGGTGTTGAAAGAAGAAGTTTATTTCAAGGTGATGCAATCTCTTTTCAACCGGATTGAAGAATCGAGAAAAATTTCCCGGATAGAGGGAGATGAATAGGAATTCACCGTCTATCCGGGAATATGACTGTTGAACGCTCTATTTTTTCTTTTCAAAATAGCGTGAAGCGAAATCAATAAAATAAGGCCAGTTGGGTTCCACGGTATGGCCACCGGCATGTTGACGGAAAGCCAGTTCTCCGTTTGTTAACGAAGTTTCCTGTACCGGCATTTCGGTTGTTCCCATATCTTTTGCATCCAGCAACCGATAGACGGGGCCGGCATAAACCGCCGAAACAAACATTCCTTTGGCATCAATCCAATGACCCTCAACCTGCAGTGAACCGGAGCTGATAAAGACCGGACGCGGAGCACACAAGGCAATCAACTCATGGGCGTCGACCGGCAGATCGTTGGGTGTTAATGGCCCTGCATATTTGATAAAATTGGGAGCAAACCAATGGTACTCACTCGATGAAGCAAGGTTTTCAACCTGTTCACCATAAAGACGCCGCAAAAGCTTTGCCCCACCTGCCCCGGAGGAACCAATAAACCCAATGGCAATGCGTGGTTCATAAGCCATAGCCACCAATGAAGCTTTGCCATAACGGGAGAGGCCTTCGATGGCAATCCGTTTTTCATCGACACGGTTTTCGGTTTCAAAATAATCGATTGCCCGGCTGGCACCCCAGGCCCAGGCACGTAAAGCACCCCAGTCATCTGCTTTCCGGGGTTTTCCTTTGTTTACCAAACCAATAATTCCCTGTGTTAGTCCGGCACCATTATCGGCCTGATAACTGGTTGGAACCAGAATGGCATAGCCCCAGCCCTTTGCCAGCAACTGCTCTTTCCAACTTGGTTTGTCGGATTTAGGCATACGAAATCCTGCCGGGAAATTCCATCCGAATTCCATAACCAACGGAACCTGCTTATTACATTTCACGGGCGTTCCAACAGTCAGATCGATGACCACCGATATTGCCGGATAAGCAGAGTTATCAACCACTCCCTGCAGCTGTTGAAGATGTACAGCCTGTTGTCCTTCCACCGTATCGGTTTCAGCAACCACTTTCCATCGAACCGCAGGGATTTTAGCCGGAACTCTTCCATATACTTCGCGATCGAAATCCTCATAAATTTCTTTCTTTCGTATGTTCCAATCGCTGGCGCTTTTAACAGGCTTTCCGTTTTGAAAGATCAGCGGATCGGGAACGGAAGAATAGGGCGAAGCTTTCGATTCGTCGTGATTGCAGTAGTTGGGCGCTTTGGTATCACCCGACGGACCGGGACGAAGCTGGGTAATGCCCAGCATTTTCAGCGTCATCTGGTAGTCTTTATCGATCAGTGCATTGATGCTATCGCGGGCACTTTGCGAAGGCTGAGCCTCAACCATGAAGAAGAGGCATAGTAAAATGGAAATTAGTAACAGGTTTTTCATTGTAAGTTCATTCGTTAATGATGATCTAAAGCTAGAAAAAAGGAAAGAGAAAGTAACTCATTTATCAAAAAAGAAACGGTTACAACATCCTTCTTTTAAATCAAACTATTTCTTTAAATCAAAAACAGAACCACGATCGCAAGAACAATTCCTGAACCGGCAAAGATTAATCCCCTACGGAACATTTTTGATTTGGGCTTATACATCCAGAACGATGAGATTGCCAGGAACAACAACAAAACCCCATAGATTACAGGAAACCAGTGAACGATATTTCTGCTTGATGTTTTATGCAGTTTATTGAATTGTTCAAGAAATTGCGGCAATGCTTTTTGTGAATATGTCGCCAGGCCGGTCACCTTATTATAGGTTCCGTTCGAAAAAGAAATTGTTTCGCCATCTGCACTTAGCACCTGAAAATTCCTCATGTGCAGAGCCATTCCCAAATCAGATTCGGTTAGGTTGGGCGAAAGATGCTGCTCGATGTTTCGTTCCTTCTTCAAAAAGTCAGTATCCCGGTATATCAGGATAATTCCACTTAAAGCATAAATAATTGTTAAACCAATGGCTAAAAAGCCAAGGTCACGATGCAATGAACGCATGTAATAATTGATTGATTTCTTTTCTTTTGTTTCCAT
>DAOQAB010000068.1:0-9813 GCA_035353695.1 Prolixibacteraceae bacterium | reverse complement strand
GCAAACCTTGTTACCTTGCGAAGCTCGTCAAAAGGAATCCTTCCGGTGAAAAAGACCTTTTCGGAGAGCTGCTCACCGGCCACCAACTTTTTGCATTCGTCGTACAAATCGCCAATGCCCACAATGACCAGCAAAACATCATCTATCTGGTGCATTGCCAGAATCGCCTCCTCAATACCCCTGCCCAGGTTCACAGCTCCCTGATAAATAACAACCGGCTTATCGGTTGGAAAAGGAGGCAGATAACCTTCGATTGAAAGATCCCCGATTTTAAACGGGATATTTCGTACCACCCGGAAATTCGTTCCATATTTCTCCTGATAGATATCGGCAATGCTTTGGCAAACCGTATAACAGTATGTCAACCGGGGAAGAATCCGTTTTTCAATCTTCTCCCAAAAACGTTTTACCCTGGGCCGGTTAATCAGTTCGGGAACTTCGGTAAAATATTCGTGACTATCGTAAACCAGCTTTTTTCCGGTTAAGCGTGAAGCATAAAAACAGGCAGGCAAGGTATCGAGGTCGTTCGAAACAACCACATCAAACCGGTGTGCCAACAAATAGAAAAACAACCGGATATTGTAATTGGCATAAAACTGCGGCCCTTTGTTAAACCAAAGTGAAAAGCGACGTATATGGTACGGACGCTCTAACCGAATCTTCCCCGACGGATAATCCCTTCCGGCCAAAGTCACATCAAAGCCCATATCCATAAGGGTTACAGCTATTTTGTGCACACGATTGTCTGAAACCAGATCGTTGGTTACAGCCATCAAAACACGTTTTTTCCGGTTTTTTCCCATATCGGATATCGACTATTAATCGTGATAAAACCTAACAAAACTAACGGATTTTTTCGATATTTGGCATTTGATAAAAGACAAGCAACCGTTCATAAACCGAATAAAAAAAGTGCAAACAGTTGCCTGCCTGACAAACATCGTTTTTTTTGATCTCATTCATTTCAGATGATATTTTACAAAGAGAATATAAATTTAAAATCCTATAACAGCTTTGGGCTGGAAGTTATTGCGAAATCGTTCTTCGAATTTACTGAGAAGGAAGATTTGATGGAATATCTTTCAAAAAAAGCATTGCCCGATAAGGTTCTGATCCTTGGCGGAGGAAGCAATTTGCTTTTCACCTCCAATTTCGACGGGGAGATCCTCTATCCCAATATTCCCGGCATCGGGCTTGTCAACGAAGACCGGAATTTCATCTATATTGAAGCAGGTGCAGGTGTCAAGTGGGACGATCTGGTCAACTTTGCGGTCCGATATGAACTTGGCGGGCTGGAAAACCTCTCAAGTATTCCCGGGAATGTAGGTGCTTCGTCAGTCCAGAACATCGGTGCGTATGGAAAAGAAGCCAAAGACTGCATTCATCTGGTGAAAGGAGTCGATATTGAAACCGGACGGGAGATCATTCTTTCAAACGAAGAATGCTGTTTTGGTTATCGCGATTCCATTTTCAAAAATGAGTTGAAAGGTAAAATGGTGGTCACCTCGGTGATATACAAACTGGAGAAATTTCCTGAGTTCAATCTGGAATACGGTGCATTAAAGAACGAAGTTGAAAAGATGGGAGCAGTTACGTTGTCCAATATCCGGCAGGCAGTAATCCAAATCAGGGATTCCAAACTTCCCGATCCGGCAAAGCTGGGCAACGCCGGGAGTTTCTTCAAAAACCCGGTGGTTTCAACGGAGGTTGCCGGGAAATTGCAAAAACAGTATGAACGGTTCCCTCTCTATGAAACCTCACAACCCGACCAGATGAAACTGGCAGCCGGCTGGCTGATCGATCAGTGCGGATGGAAAGGATATCGCGAAGGCGATGCCGGGGTACACAAAGATCAGGCATTGGTTCTGGTCAATTACGGAAAAGCAACCGGAAGTGAGATTCTACAATTAGCCGAAAAGATAAAAAAATCGGTTTTTGAGAAGTTTGGTGTCGAACTGGAACCGGAAGTGAATGTTGTATAAAGACAGAAGACCGGAGACAGAAGTCAGAAGACAGAAGTCAGGAGTCAGAAGACCGGAACTCTTGTCGTGTCGACTGGTTGAAACAAATAAAGAACAACAAACCTTTCAGCCGGAATTAGAATAACAATTAGAATGTATTAATAGAAAATAGCTTCAAATTTGCACTTGAATCCTCCCCTTTAGGGGAATGAGGGGTAATTATGGAACTTAAAGTAACATCGGAATATGAACCAACGGGCGATCAGCCACAGGCCATCGAACAACTGGCACTGGGGATTGAACAGGGATTGTATGCCCAGACGTTATTAGGGGTTACAGGTTCCGGTAAAACATTCACGGTTGCCAAAGTCATTGAGAAAGTACAACGCCCCACCCTCGTACTCAGTCACAACAAAACACTGGCAGCCCAGTTATACAGCGAATTAAAACAGTTTTTTCCCGAAAATGCTGTTGAATACTTTGTTTCGTATTACGATTATTACCAACCCGAAGCTTACCTTCCAATCACCGACACCTACATTGAGAAAGATCTATCGATCAACGATGAACTGGAAAAACTGCGGTTGAGTGCTACTTCGGCCCTGCTCTCCGGGCGCCGCGATGTGATTGTTGTTTCCTCCGTTTCGTGCCTCTATGGTATCGGAAATCCCGAAGACTTCCATGCCAACATGATCGAAGTCAAAACCGGTATGCTGATTGCCCGGAATGCCTTTCTCCGTAAACTGGTCGACGGGTTATACTCCCGCAGCGAAATTGAATTTGCCCGGGGTAACTTCCGTGTGAAAGGCGACACCATCGATGTTTTTCCGGCTTATGCCGATATGGCGATCCGGATTGTCTTTTTCGGAGATGAAATTGAAGAGATCAAAGGGTTCGACCCCGAAACGGGAAGAATACTCAACAACATAGATCAACTGATCATTTATCCTGCCAGCATTTTTGTTACAACCCAGGATCGAATGAACAGTGCCATTCATCAAATTCAGGATGACCTGGTCAATCAGATCGATTATTTTAAGTCGATCGGCAAACCGCTGGAAGCAAAGCGGATTGAAGAACGGGTGGAGTACGACATGGAGATGATGAAGGAACTGGGATATTGTCCCGGCATTGAAAACTATTCGCGCTATTTCGACGGAAGATTACCGGGAACACGGCCCTTCTGCCTGCTCGACTACTTTCCCAACGACTACCTGATGGTGGTTGACGAAAGCCATGTAACCATTCCGCAGATCCGGGCCATGTACGGCGGCGACCGTTCGCGCAAACAAACCCTGGTGGAATTTGGGTTCCGTCTCCCTGCGGCCATCGATAACCGTCCCCTGAAATTTGAAGAGTGGGAAGACATCATCAATCAAATTCTTTTCGTCAGTGCAACCCCGGCAGAATATGAACTTACAAAATCGGAAGGAATCATTGTCGAACAGGTAATCCGCCCCACAGGGTTGCTTGATCCGGTTATTGACGTTCGACCCAGTCAGAACCAAATCGATAATCTGATGCACGAAATCAGCCTGCGCGTTGAAAGAGGGGAACGGACACTGGTCACCACCCTTACCAAGCGAATGGCGGAAGAGCTGACCAAATACTTAACCCGAATGGGCGTAAAAACCCGTTACATCCACTCCGACGTGGTAACGCTCGAACGGGTGGAGATATTGGAAGGGTTGCGAAACGGCGAGTTCGACGTACTGGTAGGTATCAATCTGCTGCGCGAAGGTCTTGACTTGCCGGAGGTATCGCTGGTTGCCATTCTCGACGCCGACAAAGAAGGATTTTTGCGTTCGGAACGCTCTTTGACCCAAACAGCAGGTAGGGCTGCGCGTAACTTAAACGGATTGGTAATTATGTATGCCGATAAAATGACCGATTCGATGCAGAAAACCATCGATGCGACCAACCGGCGAAGAGAGAAACAATTGCGTTACAACGAAGAAAACGGAATTACGCCAATGCCGATTGTCAAAGCGAGCAGGGAAATCATTGGGGTAGAAAGCAAGCGGAAACAAAACGAAGAAAAGAAACAACACAAAGCTTACAGCGGTTTGGAAAGCAGTGAAGTGGCTGCCGATCCCGTTGTCCAGTACATGAGCCGGGCCGAACTGGAAAAGGCCATTGATAAAGTGAAAAAAGAGATGGAAAAATGTGCCAAAGAGCTCGATTTTATTCAGGCAGCACAATATCGTGATGAAATGTTCAAGCTAAAAGAGATCTTGAATACTAAGAAATAGATGAAAAAGATCAGTATCCTTGTTTTTTGCCTGTTTATTTTCATCCTGAACGGGTTTTGCCAACTTTCACAGGGCGGTCATCCGCTGGAAGTTGCCAACCTGAAATCGGCATCGTTGGAAGAAAGAACAGTCAATATGCCTGCTTTCGATCTCCAAAAAGAGATGGCCGAAGAAGGACCGATCAAAAACTCCAAAAAGCTGAAGTTTGCCCATTGCTTCAACGTATCGCTTAACCCCGATAACTCCGGAAGCTGGTACGAAATCGACAATTATCGGGTATGGCAGCTTCGGATAAAATCAGACAGCGCCTATTCGTTGAACATCATCTTTTCAAAATATTATATCCCGGAGGGCGCCAGGCTTTTCGTTTTCGATCCGGAGATGAAAACCATTCTTGGAGCTTTTACCAGCAAAAACAATAAACCCTACAAAAAACTGGCAATTTATCCGTTAGCAGAAGATGAGCTGATCGTTCAATACGAAGAACCCGACCATGCATCTTTCAAAGGTGAACTGGAGATCGGGGAAGTGAATCACGCCTACATCAATATCCTGTCAACCAATAACCGTTGGGCTCGGCGTCCTTCACAGGAGTGTAACGTGGATGTAAACTGCGAATCGGCATCCGGACTCGAAAATGAAAAAAGAGCGGTATGCAGGGTACTGGTTGGCAACGAACTGGGAACCGGAACGCTGATCAACAATACCCTGAGCAATGGAGAACCGTACCTGCTCTCCGCCTTTCACATTTACGACGACAGCGAAAGTGCAGAAACCGCTTTGTATGACTTTAACTACGAAAGTCCGGCATGTACCGGATTAAACGGCTCCGACATTCAATCGCTGAGCGGATCGATTGCCAAAGCGGCATTCGACAGTCTTGACCTAATGCTGGTTGAATTAAGTGAAACGCCACCTGCCGAATACCGTCCCTACTATGTAGGATGGGATGCCACTCACAACAGACCATCCAATTCGTACACCATCCATCACCCGAACGGCGATACCAAAAAGATTTCACACGATACCGGCACCTGTGACAGTATGTTTTACGCCGAAAAGTTCACCGATTACGGGCACTGGGAAGTTAATAGCTGGGAGTCGGGGACAACCGAAGGAGGTTCGTCCGGCGCAGCTCTTTTCAGCAACAACCATTTGAAAGGTATACTCTCCGGCGGAGATGCGTCCTGTTCGTTGATTGCACCCGATTACTTTTCACGGTTCGACCGCATGTGGAATTACAGTTCCGATTCCACAAAACAGCTCAAAAAATGGCTCGACCCAAATCATTCGGGAATCCTGATGATGAATGGTTACGATCCCTATCTTTCGTCCAGCAAAGAATGCAACATCGCCACCAATTTCATGGTGGAAGATACGCCTGCTGTTCTGCCTGAAAACCTTGCAACGAAAGGATCATTCACCGGAAACAACACCATGGGGATTACCGAAATTGCAGAAAAATTCACCGGCTACAAAAAAGCGGTTATCAGTGGCGTTTCCCTGGGCGTCTCCCGATTCTATAAAAAAAGTACCACTTCTCAACTCACCCTTCGGATTTATACAGGCGATTCCATTCCGGTATTTGCGGTAAAACAGCTCAAATTTCCCATGAAAAACCTGATGTCTGAAGCAATGAACTATCTTGAATTCTCTACTCCGGTCGAAGTCGAAGGCAACTTTTTCATCAGCATTGTGATTCCCGAAACCGACTCGTTGTTTATCTATCAATCCGATTTTCGTCCGCTGGTGCTGGAAAACAGCTTGCTTGTTATGCAACAGGATGTTTGGAAACCCATCAATAGAATTACCGGAGACCAGAGTACCGGAGCATCCCTGCTGATGCAGGTGTTGATTTGCAGTGCTTCGTACCTTCAGGGAACCGACACCACCCTGAGTAACGATTCGTTTTTCAAGCTCTACCCCAACCCGGCATCCGATTACCTGATTGTTGAATTTAAAGAGCGCGTTCCTTCGTATCAATGCTCGGTCTTTGATATGACCGGAAGAAAACTGCTGGATGAATCCTTCGAAAACCGCATTTATAGCGAAATCGATGTTTCTTCCCTCCATCCGGGAATTTACCTGCTCCATGTGAATGCCGGGGAGAAGAGTGATACCAAAAGAATGATTATAAACTGAATACAATCTATGAGGGTTACATCCATTTTACTCCTATCCGTGATTTTATTCGGAAGTTGCAGCAACTCAACAAACAACTCACTGAAAGTCAAATCATCCAATCAATACGCACATGGTTTCTCAGTCGATGAATATCCTTCGTACACGAAGGTGTCGGTATTCAATCCCTGGGAAAATGCGGGCAACAGTCGTTTCGATTACTACCTTGTTCGCAAGGGCGTCCAGAATGACACCCTGAAAAACGCCATTACCATTCCGGTGAAACGAGTGATCTGCCTTTCGACCACCCATGTGGCTTTTCTTTCGGCACTGGGCGAAACAGATAAAATAGGTGGATTGTCGGGCACCAACTATGTATCCGATTCATTAGTAAACAAAAGGATCGAAAAAGGTGAAATCCCGGATGTAGGTTACGATCAAAACCTGAATTACGAACTCATTGTTCAGCTGAAACCCGACGTGGTTTTCGCCTATGGTGTAGGAAGTGAAATTATTGGTTTTTTGAACCGGCTGAAAGATTTGGGTATTCAGGTGGTACTGAATGCAGAATATCTGGAGCAATCGCCATTGGGGAAAGCCGAATGGATTAAATTCATGGCTGCTTTTTTCGATCAGAAAGAGAAAGGTGATTCACTTTTCGAACAGGTAGCCACCGATTATCTGGCACTGAAAGAACGTGTTGCCCATTGCGAAAAGCGGCCAACCGTCATGACCGGATTACCCTTTAAAGACCAGTGGTGGGTTCCCGGAGGGAAAGCCTATCTGGCAACCATGATCAACGATGCAGGGGCCAATTACCTTTGGAAAGAGAATCCTTCAAACGAAAGTTTTGTAATTTCTCCGGAACAGATGATTGTAAAAGCAGAACAAGCCGATTATTGGATTAACACCGGAATCGCAACTTCGCTGGATGGAATTAAGACATTCGACAACCGATTTACTAACTTTGCACCCTATGTCAACCAAATGGTTTACAATAACGACCTGCGGATGAGACCGGGTGGAGGAAACGATTTCTGGGAATCGGGAGTGGTTTATCCCAACCGGATATTGAAAGATTTGATTACCATCTTTCATCCCGAAGTTTTATCCGGCCGGTCGCTTTATTACTATCGAAAACTGGAATAATGGCAGAAAAACAGAAACATATTTTTCTTCTGGCCGCAATGTCTGTTTTGCTGGCCCTCTTCTTTTTTGCCAACATCCTTCTTGGCTCGGTCCGTATTTCGCCCCACGATGTTTTCCTGGCCCTTCGCGGTGAAGCAAGCGCCACCATCAACCAGATTGTGGTCGATTTCAGGCTGCCGAAAGCAATCACCGCCATATTGGCGGGCGCGGCGCTTTCGGTTTGCGGGTTACAGATGCAAACCATTTTCCGCAACCCACTTTCCGGCCCCGATGTGTTGGGTATCAGTTCCGGTGCAAGTCTGGGAGTGGCCATACTCGTACTGGGCTTTTCTTCCTTCTTTTCCACTTCCCTGTTCACCCTTATGGGTTCGTGGACCATTGTGCTGGTTGCATGGCTTGGCGCCGGCGGCGTGTTGATGCTGATCCTGCTGGTATCGACCCGTGTGCGCGACATCATGACCATCCTGATACTGGGAATTCTTTTTTCCGGAGCTACCTCAGCCATTGTAACCATTCTGCAATATTTCAGCAGCGAATCGATGTTAAAATCGTTTGTCGTCTGGACCATGGGAAGCCTTGGAAGCGTTACCACAACCCAACTGAAAGTACTCATTCCTTCGGTTATTGCCGGACTGGCGTTAACCGCTCTCACCATTAAGCAACTCGACGTATTGCTATTGGGCGAAAAATATTCAGCCAGTATGGGTGTAAATGTTCAAACCACCAGGGTACTTGTTTTTGTCAGTACCAGCATTCTTGCCGGGAGCATCACCGCATTCTGTGGCCCGGTTGGGTTCATTGGCGTAGCAGTTCCTCACCTGACACGGATGGTGTTCCGAACCTCTTCGCACAAAATATTATTCCCCGGAAGCATTCTGATTGGCGCCATCGTCATGCTTTTCAGCGACATGATCGCCCAAATGCCGGGAGCCAGTTTTACCCTTCCCATCAACGCGGTAACCTCCATTTTGGGAATACCGGTCATTGTGTGGATTATTCTGAAAAACAAAAAATTGGGAGGATATTTCTGATGGCAAAGCTCTTTCCTGAAATTATCCTGAAGGATTTGACCGTTGGTTACCGTTCGAAAAAAGAAGAAAAGATCCTTTTAGACGGCATTACCACCCAACTGTTACCGGGAGAAATCATTGCCCTGATGGGGAACAACGGATGCGGGAAAAGCACGCTACTGCGCACGCTCACCGGTTTCCAGCACCCCCTCTCCGGAGAAGTACTTTTAAACAACAAACCCATTTCAACCTTCCCGATGCAGGAAAAAGCCAGGTTCATTTCATACGTTTCAACCGAACCGGTACAAATTGGGAACATGACGGTTTTCGATCTGGTTGGTCTGGGCCGTTATCTCTATTCCGGCTGGTGGGGAAACCTTTCGGAAGATGATATCAAAATGGTACGCCACTGTCTGTCATTGACCAGAATGCTCGATTTTGAAAACCGCCAGTTAATCAGTCTTAGCGATGGCGAACGGCAAAGGGTGATGATTGCCCGTGCACTGGCTCAGGATACTCCGCTGATTATTCTGGATGAACCAACCGCTTTTCTCGATGTCCGAAATAAATACGAAATCATCCATCTGCTAAGGGAACTGGCAAGAACCGAACAAAAATCGGTCATCTTCTCCACCCACGACTTCAGCATTTCATTGGGAATAGCCGACAAAATCTGGCTGATCGATCAGAAGAAAATCATCGAAGGCGCTCCCGAAGATCTTGCACTAAACGAGCTGTTTCAACCACTTTTTGCGGGATCGACCATCACGTTTCACCCTCAGACCGGCGAAATTATCCTGACCGAAAAAACAAGGCGGAAAATATGTTTGCGGGCTACCGGAAACGAAAAAATCTGGTTGTCGAAAGCGTTGTTGCGAAATGGCATTACTGAAGACCCGGCTTCCGAATGGATCATCGATATTGAAACAACCGACGGAGAAACACACTACATCCTCGAAAAGAATGGCACGAGTTACCGGTGTGCCACGATCTATGAACTGGTAAAACTGCTGAAGCAATCCGAAAAGGAATAAGCGTACACATTGTTTGAAAATAACGATACGGTACTGATAAAAGTCCCGGCAAGCCATTCAACATATTGATAGGATCGCAAAAATCACCCTGCGGGCTTGTTTCAATGTCCCACTGGATAAAAAACCACAAACATGTTGTACAACATAAAAAAAATATTTTAAAAATATTTTGATTTACAGGGTAACCTTTTTCATGATTTCGGAATTAATAAGTAAAGAGATTCTTTTATTAAACAATCTAAATCTTATAGTTATGAAAAATCAATCAATCAATCAATCAATCAAT
>DAOQAB010000067.1:12462-20101 GCA_035353695.1 Prolixibacteraceae bacterium | reverse complement strand
AGCCCGTAGGGGAATCGAACCCCTGCTACCAGAATGAAAATCTGACGTCCTAACCGCTAGACGAACGGGCCAAATTTGTTTCCAAAAATTTCGGAGTGCAAAGGTAAAAAGGTTTTATTCAACTCCAAAAAAAATATTGAATTTTAAAATTTATTTTTACCCAATCCCAATCCGGAAATTGCGGTGCAAATAAAACCGTTCTTTTTGATATGTCCAAATATTCTGCAAAAAACTTTGCAATGTTACTACCTTTGTCAAAAAAACTCCACAAATAATTGATTTTATTATCAATAGATTCATATTCCGCTGCGAAAAAAAGAGCTGTTTGAACCGTCGATCACGCAAGAATGACAAACATCCATTTTTTATCCAAGTCAATTTGTAAATTTGTAACAAACCAACATCGTTTCGTTATGAAATCCACTACACGACTGATTGTTTTAAGCATCCTTGTTTTGGCAATTTTATCCTGTGGACCTTCCCAGCAGGAAAAAGCAGCTGCGACAATGGACGAAGCGCAGCAATTCATTTCCAACGGAGATACCCTGAAAGCCATTGAAACGTTACGGAAAGTTCACACGCTTTACCCCAAAGCCAGCGAACAAATTTCAGCTTCAGAAAAAAGGATCGACGAGCTTTTCGGGCAACTGACCGACAGCCGGAAGGAACAAATCAACAGCTGCAACAAAAAAATTGCTGAACTGGAGAAAAATTTCAAGAAAGAAAAAACCGAGTTTGACCTTTACAAACAATATATTCCGAACGAACTTTCGTTTAACCGTTCCTGGAACAAATCGTTCCTTCAGGTGAACCTCGATGAACGGGGCGAAATTTCATTAACCAGCCATTATATGGGAAAAGACTGGATCAAACACACTTCCATAAAAATATATGACGACGGGCTGGAATTCAAAGCGCCCGAAGTTCCTCTCGACAGTCCCAATAACCGGGAAAGCGATTTTCTGGATTACAAATGGGAAAAAGTGACCTACACCGGTAGCATCGCCGATTCAACCATCCGTTTTATTGCCCAGCACAGCAACCGACAGTTAAAGTGCGTTTTCATCGGGAAAAGCCACTATTACATCATCCTTGAAGATTTCAACAAAGAAGCGATCAAAAATGGCTACAACCTTTCGGTTGCCTTAAAGGATAAGGCACAAACTGAAAAGCAACTGAAAGAACTTGAAGAACTTGAAGAAAAATGGAGAAAAATGGAGATAAGAGCCTCCTATTCCCCTCCAAACTCCATTAAATAAGCTTTGATAAAGCCATCGAGGTCGCCATCCATCACGGCCTGTACGTTGCTGCTTTCAAAACCAGTACGAACATCTTTGACCAGTTTATACGGCTGCATAGTATACGAACGAATCTGTGAGCCCCATTCAATTTTCTTTTTCCCGGCTTCAATTTTCGAAATTTCTTCCTGCCGCTTTCTCAGTTCAAGTTCGTAAAGCTGTGATTTCAGCAACCGCATGGCATTTTCTTTGTTTTGAAGCTGCGAGCGGCTCTCCGAGTTTTCAATCATAATTCCGGTAGGAGCATGGCGTAAGCGCACTGCCGTTTCTACCTTATTTACGTTCTGGCCCCCTGCCCCGCTCGACCGCATGGTTTCCCAGGTAATATCTGCCGGATTGACTTCTACTTCGATGGAATCGTCGACCAGTGGAGCCACATACACCGAGGTGAAAGAAGTTTGACGCTTGTTTTGGGCATTGAACGGAGACAAACGAACCAACCGGTGAACGCCGTTTTCGCTTTTCAGGTAACCATAAGCAAAATCGCCCTCAATTTCAACGGTGCAATTCTTCAACCCCACATCCTCGCCCGGCTGGTAGTCCATAACCCGGAACGAATACCCATGTTGCTCTGCCCAGCGGTTGTACATGCGGAAAAGCATATCGGCCCAGTCGTTGCTTTCGGTCCCACCAGCTCCGGCATTGATCCGGAGAACAGCACCCAGCTTATCTTCTTCTTTCCGGAGCATGTTTTTCGCTTCCAGCTTCTCGATCAGATCCAGGGAGATGGCAAAATGTTCATCCACCTCTTCGGAAGTAGCATCACCACTTTGCTGAAAGTCGAACAACACCTGCAAATCCTCAACCGAAGCATCAACTTCCTTAAATGCATCGGTCCACTGCTTGATGCCCCGAATGATTTTCATTTGCGCTTCAGCCTCTTTGGGGTTTTCCCAAAAGGATGGATCCTGGGTTTTGAGCTCTTCCTCCTGAAGTTGTATTAATTTTCCTTCGATGTCAAAGATACCCCCTCAGCGCATCCCGGCGCTCAACAAGATCTTTGATCTGGTCACGTAAAATCATGAGTTTTCAGTTTTAAAAATGTGTTGCAAAAGTAAAGAAGTTGAAGGAAAGAGGCAATTGGAAAAAAACAGAATTCTCAGATTGACTTCAGAACTTCGTTGATCACCTCAAATTCGAAACCTTTGGATTGAGCAAAACGGGTCAACTTCCCTTTTCGGTCAAAGTCGTTGACAAACCTGATCTTTTTCGATTTATCCGTTAAAAGTATTGTTAGCAACTCCGTGTAAGCCTCCTCAGTTATTTCCTGCAATGCGATGTCAATTAATCCGGAAGCAATTTTTTTGGAACGAAGCATAAAGGCAATTTTCACCCGGCCCCATTGGTTGAAACGGAATTTATCGCGGACATAAAAGCGGACATAACGCTCTTCGTCGATAAATTTCTCCGCAATCAGCGTTTTAATTATTTTTTGAGCATCAGCCGGTTCAACGCCCCAGTCGTTCAGTTTTTGCTGAATATCGGAGATGCACTTTTCGGACTTACTGCAAATTTCCATTGCTCTCGAAAGGGCCTGCTGAACGGTTATTTTTTCCGGATTCATTTTCTGAAATTAAATCGCATACGAATTTAGCACAAACAAAACGTTCTTAACCCAAACAAAAAAATTTATTCAAAACTGTACCAAAAAGAAGAAATCAAAGACACATACACAAAAAATAGATTTCATTCCTATTTTTGCACCATGAAAAATTTAATCTTATTATTTGCCTTATTTTTTGTCACCAATAATCCTTCTGTCGATCAAAAAGAGTGGAAATTTATCCATACCAAAGAGGGAGTATCCATTTATAACCGCGAAGTAAAAGGATCGAACCTGAAAGAATTTAAAGGCGAAGTCACCGTGAATGCCTCACTTTCAACAATCATGGCGGTTGTTACCGATATTGATAATTATCCGAACTGGGTTTACCAAACCAAAGTTGCGAAGATCTTAAAGAAAGAGACCGATAACCTTCAATATCTTTACGTTGTAATAAAAGGGCAATGGCCTGTGCAGGATCGCGACATTGTATATAAATGCCAGGTGACACAAAATCCCAGCACTCAGGAAGTCGTTATTTCCATGATTGGTGCGCCCAACTTTATGCCACCCCAAAAAGACATTGTCAGGATGCCCGAAGCAAACGGGGCTTTCACCCTGACACCCGTTGGAAAAGATCAAACAAAAGTCACCTATCAGCTCCAGGCTGCCACTGGAGGGATCATCCCACAATGGGTTGCCGATCTGGTTGTTGTTGATTCCCCCTACGTAACACTCAACAATCTCAGGCAAGAGATCAAAAAAGATAAATATCGCAATATTGCCTCCTATTAGCGATTAATCTATTGGTCACTCCTTCTTTGCCAGTTCATCAAGGGCTTTAACAACATACTCCCACAAAACAGGTTCAAGTTTTTGCACCCCGTCATTCCAGGCAGTGCATACCACCACGGCATTGTACGAGGGCAATACCCAAATATACTGTTCGCCTCTCCCTGATGCGAAATAAATGTCCGTAGTTGGTAAAGCACCTGAGGTTTTCATGGCTTCTCCATACCTCCACCATTGGTATCCGTAATCGCACCATTTATTTGCCTGGCAATGGATTTGTGTCGATTCTTCAACCCAGCTTTCGGGTAATACCTGCTCATTGTTCCATTTTCCTTTATGCAGGAAAAGCTGTCCAAATTTGACCATGTCGACCGGGCGCAACGATAAACCCCAACCGCCAACCGATACGTTTGACGCACTGTTGTCCCATGAAAAATTGGTAATTCCCAAACAATTGAACAGAGTTTCCTCAGCAAAATCGTTGGCCGATTTTCCCGTCGTTTCGGTTATGATCGCCGATAATACATTCGATACGCCACTACTGTATGCAAAATGAGTTCCCGGAGAATATGCCATGGGCCGGTCTAAAACAAATTTCACCCAATCGCTGCTATTGGTCATTTTAAAAATCAAATTGTCGGGATTGCTGTAAGGGATTGACCATTCGTCCCACGAGAAACCTGCCCTCATGGTCAACAAATCAGCAACGGTTATTTTTGCTTTTAACGTGTCGAAGTTGGCAATTGCACCCTGATATTGAGGAAAAAAATCTAAAACTTTCGCATTAACACTTCCGATATATCCTTTTTGAATGCAAATTCCAATTAACGAAGAAGTAAAACTTTTTGTTACAGAATAAAGTTGTTGTTTCCGATCACGGGAATATCCGTTAAAATATTTTTCGAAAATGATAGAGTCATCTTTCATGATAAGAAGACTATGGACTTCACCTCCATATTGATTGTTTTCGATCTTCGTAACCAGGTTGTCTAAAATAACCGAATCATCCAAACTCCCGGAAACTTCTTCCTTTTTGCAGGATATCAACAAAATAAGCAGATAAAAACAGGTGAGGATGGCATATTTTTTCATCATAACAATTCAAGGTTTTAATTAGGCAAATTGAAAACGAAGATGATTCATAATTATCCTTCTTTTCTTTTTCAAAAGACAATTAATAAGACGACAACCCTTAGCTGACTGGTTTAATTTGAATAATTTATACCTCTTCAGATATCTGACAATGAAAGAATGTTTACTACAGGGTCCCGATATCAGGTGCCCTATCAGGAACAAAATTAAACGCTGAATTAAAACAGCAATAATTTTGCAAATTGCCACTTCAATTCAGCGTTTTTGATTTTTATCGTTTTAATATCAGTAATTGACTGAAATATAAAGCACAAATATTTTAATTGGAATACTAAGAATTACCGTATTTCCTCAATATTGTACGGCGTTTCCTGATAAACGTAGTAATTCAGCCAGTTCTGAAAAAAAAGGTTTGCCTGACTGCGCCATTTCACCACCGGCTGTTTCGACGGATCATTTTTCCGGTAATAATGCTTCGGTGGATCCATGGGCAGACCTTTCGCCAAATCCCTTTTATACTCTTCATCCAATGTCAGCGGAGCATATTCGGAGTGACCGGTTACGAAAATCTGGCGGTTGGCACGGTCTTTCGCCATATAAACCCCGGCTTCATCCGACTCGGAAATAATTTCCAGATCGGGAATCTTCGCAATATCTTCCCGGTGAACTTCCGAGAAGCGGGAATGTGGCACATGAAATTCATCATCAAAACCCCGGAAGATCGGAAGCTTCGGATCGGACAACGTATGATGAAAAACGCCAAACACCTTCTTCTCGAGCGGATATTTTGGCACTCCGTAATAGTGATAAAGTGCAGCCATCGAAGCCCAGCAAATAAAAAGCGATGACTGAACATTGGTTTTGGCCCAGTCGAAAATCTCTTTCAGCTCGTTCCAATAGGTCACATCTTCATATTCCAGTTGCTCTACCGGGGCTCCGGTAACAATTAGCCCATCGTATTTCCGGTGCTTGATCAGATTGAAATCAACATAGAATGATTGCATGTGCTCTTCTGAAGTGTTTTTTGATGAATGATCGGTAATCTTCACCAGATCAATCTCCAGCTGAAGCGGAGTGTTCGAAAGCAACCGGATCAAATCGGTTTCGGTAGTAACTTTCACCGGCATCAGGTTCAGGATGGCAATCCGGAGCGGACGGATATCCTGATGGCTGGCACGTGTCGAGTCAATCACAAAAATATTCTCCTTCTTCAAAGCCTCAATAGCAGGCAAAGTATCGGGTATATTAACTGGCATGGTTTTCTAATTTCAAATAGTGAAACTTTGGAAGAGTTGATTTAACTTCTATAAAAAGGATTACAAAACTCTTCCAAAGTAAAAATTAAATTTTCGCAAACGCTTGTTCCAAATCTTCTTTAATGTCGTCGATGTGTTCAATTCCAACCGATAAGCGCAACTGGTTTGGAAACACCCCGGCCGAGATCTGCTCTTCATCACTTAACTGCGAATGGGTGGTACTTGCCGGATGAATGATCAAAGTTTTGGCATCGCCCACGTTGGCCAAATGGCTGATCAACCCAAGGTTCTCGACAAATTTCGAAGCAGCATCCCGGCCAGCCTTCAACCGGAACGTAAGAACTCCGCCAAAACCGTTGGTCAAATACTTCGTTGCCAATTGGTGATATGGACTGCTTTCAAGCCCGGCATAGTTCACCGATTCAACAGCCGGATGTTTTTCCAGCCATTTGGCCAGTTCCAACGCATTTTCGGCTGTCCGGTGAACCCGGAGGGACAAAGTCTCTAATCCCTGAATCAATTGCCATGAATTGAAGGGACTAATGGTCGGGCCAAAATCCCGGAGACCTTCAACCCGTAAACGGATGGAGTAAGCGATGTTCCCAAACGGGCTATTAGCACCAAATACATCCCAGAAAACCAGTCCATGATATCCTTCGGAAGGTTCGGTAAACTGAGGAAATTTTCCGTTTCCCCAATTGTAATTCCCGGCATCGACCACTACGCCACCCAGGCTGGTACCATGACCGCCAATCCACTTTGTAGCCGACTCAACCACCACATTGGCGCCATGAGCAATTGGCTTCGCTAGATAACCTGCTGCTCCAAACGTATTATCTACGACCAGTGGCAAATCATATCGTTTCGCAAGAGCAGAAACTTTCGCCCAATCGGGCACATTAAAATTTGGGTTCCCAAGGTTTTCTACATAAATGGCCTTCGTTTTTCCATCGATCAGTTTTTCAATCTCTTCGACAGTATCGTCTTTGGCAAAACGGGCTTCAATACCCAACCGTTTAAACGCCACCTTAAACTGATTGAACGAACCTCCGTACAAAAAAGGAGAGGTCACAAAGTTGTCACCATCCTGTAGTATATTGTTCAAAGCAAGGAATTGAGCGGCATGTCCCGATGAGGTGGCTACAGCCGCAACTCCACCTTCGAGGGCGGCAACGCGCTGTTCAAACACATCGGTGGTTGGGTTCATCAACCGGGTATAGATATTGCCAAACTCTTTGAGCGCAAACAGGTTTGCCCCGTGCTCAGAGCTGTTAAACACATACGAAGTGGTCTGATAAAGAGGCACTGCCCTCGAATTGGTGGTTTGATCAACCGACTGACCGGCATGTACCTGCAAGGTTTCAAAACGATAATTTTTCGACATACTATAATGATTTAATGTTTATACAATTTTGATTAAATACTTCAGCCAATAGCTGAAAATATGGATCAATGCAAGCAAATCCCCTGTTGGGAAAGACTCATCATCGACATGAAAAACAAAAATTTAACTGAAAAGTTCCGGGAAGCGCATGGATACAAACAACCAATTATCTGCTCATGCGCCATTGCATTCGCATCAACATCCCCATGCTGAGAATCGAAAGTGAAGTTCTATTTTCGGTGCGAATTTTCATTTGTTATTTATCCTACTAAAA
>DAOQAB010000067.1:0-12362 GCA_035353695.1 Prolixibacteraceae bacterium | reverse complement strand
TCATCGCTTATCGGTTACCAAAAAGGCATTTTTAAAAACCTTTCGATCCCCGTCGGGATGAACCAGTTCGGTTAAAAGAATATAAAATCCCATGGGTAACCGGTTTTGGTTTTCATCGGTCCCGTCGAACAGAATGGAGGAAGAGTTTCCAATCAGGTCGTTGTTCATCAGCCTGCGAACCCTCCGCCCGTTGATATCGAAAACATACACATTGGCAAGATAACCAGATTTATCCAGATTGAATTTGATCTCCATTTCGTCGTGATAGCCATCACTGTTGGGAGAAATGGCATCGGGCGCAATCAACACCGAAACTTCATCGGGCGTTTCGGTTTCCGGCTGCGAATTCTCATATCCCGGAGTCGCATAACCTACCAGCGAGGAGGCCGAATGCCAATTTTCGGGATTACTGGTCTCCACATCAAAAGAGTTTCTTTCCAAAGAAACCCCTTCGGGATCGGAAATCCACGCGCTATGCATCTCTTCAGAATAGGCAAACTCGTCGATTACATCGAGTGAACGATTCAACAATACCACATGCCCTGCATCATCGGGGAACGACGGGAATGATGACATCACCACAATCCGCTCGGGATAAGGAACTCGATAGAAAGAAACCAATCCCAGAGAATCTTTCGTCAGAACGATGTAGGATTGATCCGGAAATTCGATTTCAGATTTTGAAACAGAACAAATCGACTTTAAACCAAGCGTGTCGTTACGTGTAGCCAAATGCAAATCGGAAAGATCGGCACTAAAGCCCGAACGGTTGTAGAGTTCAACAAAGTCGGAACCGCTGGTTTTCGGGTTGAAAAGAATTTCGTTGATCAATATCTTACAAGCTGATGCCGGAAACTGATATTCAAAGGCAAAATCATCTTTCAAAGAAACAGCCCCTTCCAAATCTTCCACGTTTTTAGCGGTAACGATCAGGTTTGACTCATTGATTCCGGTAGCCTCCAGCAAAATGGTATCGCTGCTGATTACATTAAAGGAAAAAACGTTAAACAAATGCCCGTCAGCCCCACTTAATGTAAAATTGTTTATTGTGACGTTTTCCGTCTTGATGGGCTCGGAAAAACAAACCCGGATGGAACCATCGGAGAACGAAACTACATTTTGAATAAAAGGAGGCGTGTTTTCACGAAGAACAAACAGATTGTCGAACCACAACTGCCCGGAGCGCGACTGCGTATAGTTAAAGTGAAGCGCCAGCTGATTGATATGCCGATATTGATCATCAAATCCCACAGCAGAATAACTATTTTCTGAAGTCAAATCGGTAACCAATAAAAGCCAGTTGCCGTCAGCACTTCGCGAAAGATCTAGTTGGGCAGAGCTATTTTCATTCCAGTCGAAAGCCGTTTCTGCCACCAGATTGGAAGGATATCCATCATCGACACGCCAGAGCGAAACCCGATCGGAACTTCCCGACGCATTCACTCCAACGGCATAACCATTGGTCGACGAATCGGCTACATCAAATTCACACAGGTAAAAATAAAACGAATTGGAAGAAGAAGGATCCCAATCTCCGTTTTTCAGTTTGAAAGAGAAATGATAATCGCCATCGTTGAGAAGCCTGTCAACCTGATTGGTTGATAACGATGAAACACCACCTTCAACCTGTTCCAGATGTTTAATTGAACTGTCGCCCGTGATGGGCATTTCGGATGAAATCACCCAATCCCCATCGGTGTTCCAACCGGCAAAACCATTTTGTTCAAAATCACTGGCTAAAATCAGATCACTTTTTTCAAAAACCGGAACAGATCCCTGCAAACGCTCAACGGTTGTATCTTCAAATTCAATAGAGAAAGAAGCCTTCCCTTTTGTCGTGGCAATCACATTCCATGAATAAATCCCATTCACAAAACGACTATCCAAAATGGAAAGCTGATCGCTGAAAAACTTCAACCCAAATTGCTTATTCTGAATAATCTCTTCCTGTTTATCAAATACCGAAGCTTGAATCACCAGCGTATCGCCGGTAAAAGAGTATGAAGGAAATTTGTTGAACACCATTTTTTGTGGCTCAAACAGCGTAGAGTCAACCCCTTCAACCAGCACATCGTCCAAAATAATTTTATCGCTGGAATAAGAAGAGTTCATTGTAACAACCAACTGCAACTGTTCTCCCCGGATTCCTTCAGCTTTCAGTATTTTCTCACCCCAGTTACCAGCAGCAATCGAGTCGGGCAGAAAAGGAACAGATTGGCCATCGAGGAGGTAAAAAGCCTTCAAATATTTTTTGTTTGCTGCAACATTGCTTCCGGTTTCAGAAGCTTTTAAAGAAACACTGACCGTTGAATAACCCGCGATATTCAGTTCGGGAGACTTCCAAACCACATCGCCATCGGAATCGAGGACTTCGAAGCGACCTCCACTGGTCGTCACCGTTTTTGCATAATCGCCTGACGCTTTTAAGTCGGCACCGGCAACATCCACACTCCAGTCGATGTTTTCAACATCATGACACAAGGTTCCGTCCTCACCTACCCAATATCCTTTATCGGGAATTGCAAATTCTTCTTTCCAAATCGTTTGAGCTTCGACCGGTTGTTGTAACGGAAAAATAAAGAAAATGCCACAAATTATAATAATTTGACGCATAATGGTAGATTTTAAGTCGCAATTTTTACTTTTGCCGCTAGTAATAATCTAAATTTCTTAAATTTTTTCAATACAAACAAATAATTTTAAAGTTATGAGAGTCGCTGTTGTTGGTGCAAGCGGCGCTGTAGGACAGGAGTTCCTGCGAGTGCTCGAAGAGCGGAATTTTCCGCTCGATGAATTAGTGTTATTCGGATCAGAACGTAGTGCTGGTAAAGAATATACATTCAAGGGTAAAAAACTTGTAGTCAAGGAACTTAAACATGGAGACGATTTTAAAGACATCGACATTGCTTTAACATCGGCCGGAGCCAGTGTTTCGAAAGAATTCGCATCAACCATCACTAAACACGGCGCAATCATGATCGACAATTCAAGTGCATTTCGTTACGACGACGACATTCCACTGGTTGTTCCCGAAGTGAACCCGGAAGATTCGCTGAACCGTCCGCGGAACATCATTGCCAATCCGAATTGCTCAACCATCCAGATGGTTGTTGCTATGAAGCCGATCAACGATCTATCGAAAATCACAAAAGTTCATGTAGCAACCTATCAGGCAGCCAGTGGAGCCGGTGCACAAGGCATTGCCGAACTCGAGACTCAGATACAGCAGGTTGCCAAAGGTGAAGAAACGACTCCAAAGAAATTTCCTTACCAGATTGCCATGAATGTAATCCCTCATATCGATGTTTTTCTCGAGAACGATTACACCAAAGAGGAGATGAAGATGAACTGGGAAACCAAAAAGATTATGCACACCGACGCCGAAGTTTCGGCAACCTGTGTCCGTATTCCGGTAGCCCGCGCCCACTCCGAAGCGGTCTGGGTTGAAACCGAAAAAGAACTTTCGGTAGAAGAAGTACGCAATGCCATGGAAAATTTCGAAGGGATAACCGTTGTTGACAATCCTGCTGAAAAACAATATCCAATGCCGTTGTTTGTTTCAGGCAAAGATGATGTTTACGTTGGCCGTCTGCGTAAAGACACCGCCTCCAAAAACGGGATTACCTTCTGGTGTGTTGGCGATCAGATCAAAAAAGGCGCCGCTTTGAATGCCGTTCAAATTGCTGAATGGCTGATCAAAACTGGAAATATCAAGTAATTCATTTTACGATACCAACAACAAAGGCTTCTTAAACAGAAGCCTTTGTTGTTTTCGCCACAAAACAACAATATTGTTTGATGCCAAACAAAGGTTTTGAGCAACTCAACTCAAACAACTGAAAACAAGAAAATTAATATCACATAAAATTCACAATTCACACCCGGGAATCCTTTTTTTAACGATATTCTCACAAAAAAATAGCCTTGCCTGTTTCCGCTCCATCTTTTTGGCACAACGTTTGTAATTTCTTCATCAACGGGCCCGCTTTTGTAAAAGATCAAGAATTTTTAATAACAAAAGCCATGAAAACACAACTTTTAAAAACCATAATCATCAATGCAGCCTTGGCAATTATGATTATTGCTGCTACAGCGCCCCAGGCTGGGGCACAACGCCGCGAACAAAACAACGAGAAACAAAAAGTTGAGAAAGCGGACAAACAAGCAGAAAAGAATAACGACAACCACGCAAAAAGCAAAGAATACTGCAGACCAGCAAAGCCAGGCATAGAATACCGCAGCCACGACCAACAGGCGAATGACCGTGCCTATCGGCGTGAAAAGAATAATCATGAAGACCCAAAGGCCAATCGCCGTGAAAACAGGCACGAAGAAGATCGTTGGAACAAACCGGGGCACCCGGAATGGGACCGCGACCACAGACCCGATTTTCATCCGGATGTTAGACATCACGACGATCGCGACTATTGCTGGCACCGTCACCACGACATCAGCTTCAGGCACCTGCCACGAAAAGCTGTTTGGGTTCATATCGATGGTGTAGATTATGCACTTTATAGAGGCAAATTTTACATTCCCGGACCTCTTGGATTCTACAGAATTTTTCCTCCGGTTTACCTGCAAACTCTTCCTGAAGAGTGTTTCAGGGTCATGATAGACAACCGTCTGGGTTGGAACTTCCATGGAATTTTACTGGTTGAAACCCCTCTGGGTTTTAAAATCATCGTTTAGTTCAGAAAATAGATCACAAAAAACGGTTTCGGAAGGAACCGTTTTTTTTGTTCAATTCGCTCTGCCAAACGAAGCTTCTGAACCATTTTTACTTTTGATTTTTCCCAAAAAGGCTCTTTGCTTTAAAAATTTTAATAATATTTTCCCTTTTCATTTTCAAATTAAAACTTGTATGATATTTTTGTTAGGAACACAACAAAAAATATTCAGATCATGCCATCGATTAAAAATGTAGGAGAAAAAATTAAACAAATCCGCGAACTGAAGGGAATCAGCATAGAAGAATTGGCTTCACGCAGCAATCTTGATCAGGAACAAATTTTCGAGATTGAAGAACACAAAGTGATCCCCTCTCTGGCACCGCTCATCAAAATTGCCCGTTCGTTGGGAGTACGTCTTGGAACATTCCTCGACGACAATGAACAACTGGGACCTGTTGTCACACTTGCCGGGGAGCAGCACAAAGGTGCCAGCTTTTCGAACAAAAACATGAAAGCCCGTTCACACATGGATTTCTTCGCCCTGGCCGGAGATAAAGCCGGACGCCATATGGAACCGTTTATTGTAGAAATCAGACCAGGCGACGTAAACGACTATATGCTTTCTTCGCACGAAGGTGAAGAGTTCATTTATGTAATGGAAGGTTGTGTCGAAATCAATTACGGAAAAGATGTATATGTTCTTAACCCGGGCGACAGCATCTATTACGATTCGATTGTAAACCACAATGTTCATGCAGGAGAAAACTGTAATGCAAAAATATTGGCTGTTATTTATGCACCATTTTAATCGGAGAAACCAGCTATGGAATTAATCGAAAAAACGCTTGGATGGTATATCGAGAAATGGGCGTATGAAACTCCCGACCAGGATTTTCTGGTCTATGCCGATCGTGGTTTACGTTTCTCATACTGTGAGTTCAATGCCCGTGTCGACAAACTGGCCAAAGGCCTCCTTTACATAGGAATCGGCAAAGGTGATCATGTGGGGATTTGGGCAACCAACGTACCCGACTGGTTAACCTATACCTTTGCTGCCGCCAAAATTGGGGCAATTGTGGTGACCGTCAATACCAGTTACAAAGTGCATGAGCTGGAATACCTGATGCAGAACTCCGACCTTCAAACACTCTGTTTAATCGACGGTTGGCGCGACAGCGACTACATTGGGATGTTGAACGAACTGGTTCCCGAGCTCAAAACCTCGGAGCGGGGATTCCTGAAAAGCGAGAAGTTCCCGTGCCTGAAAAATATCATCTACATCGGCCCCGAAAAACACCGGGGTATGTATAACACCAATGAGTTGCTGCTGCTTGGCGAACACATCGACGACATGGAACTGGAAGATGCCAAGTTGAAGGTCGATTCTTACGATGTGGTAAACATGCAATATACCTCCGGGACTACTGGTTTTCCCAAGGGCGTTATGCTTACCCATGTGAACATCCTGAACAATGGTTTTTCGATTGGTGACCGTCAAAAGTTCACGGCTGCCGACCGCCTCTGTCTTCCACCTCCACTCTTCCATTGCTTTGGGATTGTGCTTGGGATGATGGCGGTACTTACCCATGGTTCAACGGTGGTAATGATCGAATCTTTTGATCCGCTCGTCGTTTTGGCTTCGATACAAAAAGAGAAATGTACGGCACTTTACGGAGTCCCTACCATGTTCATCGCCGAGTTAAACCACCCGATGTTCAGTATGTTTGATCTAAGCAGCCTGCGAACCGGGATTATGGCCGGATCTCTCTGCCCCATCGAGACCATGCGCGCGGTAATCGACAAAATGTTCATGAAAGATATTACCATTGTTTATGGACTTACTGAATCATCACCGGGAATGACCCAATCGTTTGCCGACGATCCAATTGAGATGAAAGTTGCCACGGTTGGTCGCGAATTCCCTATGGTAGAAGTAAAAGTTGCCGACCCTGATACCGGCGAAGAACTCCCGGTTGGACAGCAAGGTGAGATGTGTTGCCGCGGATATAACATCATGAAAGGTTATTACAAAAATCCTGAAGCAACCGCTGCCATTATCGACAGAGATGGATGGTTACACTCGGGCGACCTTGGCGTGAAAGATGAAGATGGAAACTTCCGCATCACTGGACGAATCAAGGATATGATTATCCGTGGCGGTGAAAATATTTACCCCCGCGAAATCGAAGAATTCCTCTACCTGATGCCTGAAATCAAGGATGTACAGGTTGCCGGTGTTGCCAGTGAAAAATATGGCGAAGAAGTGGGCGCTTTCATCGTTCTTCATGATGGGAAATCGCTTACCGAAGAAGATGTAAAAGATTACTGTCGAGGAAAAATTTCCCGTTTCAAAATCCCAAAATACATTTTCTTCATGAAAGAATTCCCAATGACGGCCAGTGGGAAAATCCAGAAATACAAATTACGCGATATGGGCCTTGAAATGTTGAAAAATCAGGGTATCCACGTTATCTGATTGATCTGAAAATATCAAAGTAAAGCCTCTGCGGAAATGAATCCTGTCAGAGGCTTTTTTTATGCAGATTTTCAAAAAACTAATTTTTAGGATACAAAACATCCAGTGCTTCGGCCCATAACCGCTGAATATTGGCAGCACCGCTTGCGTTGGGATGGACACCATCGCTATTCAAGTCTTCCGGATGGTTCAAGAACCAGTCATAGAGATCGGGGCCAGGAACAAGGCTGTTCTCTTTGGTCAGTTCCTCAACCGCTTTCAGATAATCGGGGTGAACCTGCCATTTCGCTAAACTTTCGTTGGTTGCCAACACTCGGGCAATGATTGGCTGGATTCCATGAGTTTTGCACGAATCAATTACCTGTTGAAGGTTGTTCCTGAATATTGCCACGTTTTCGTTCGTTCCTCCCCAGGCATCGTTGGTTCCCATTTCAATGGCCCAGAAATGAACATTCCCTGCCATTTTTAAGTAATAAGGAAGATTTTTTACCAAATCAGAACTCGAAATACACCCAATTCCCCCACGAATAATCGCCGGATTAAAACCCGGATGCTTTTCAGTAATCCAATCGGCCACATTTTTTTCGGGAGGAGTACCCTTGAAGGTATTGGCAGAGATGCTTGTCCCGGCAAAGAACCAAACATCATCGGCACTTTCTGACAGATCGAAAATCTGAATCTCATCAATTTTTCCGCCACCACGAAGAATATTCATTTTAAGCCAACAGGCACCTTCAAAATCGACGGCATGTCCTCGGGCTGAAACGATATTCTCCCGCACCGATTCCACAGTTTTCCAATCACCATCGGCACCATTGGTCGAATTTGCGGAAACCAGGAGATCGTAATCGACCGGGAATTCAATGTTATTGGGGCAGCGGGCCGGTGCCAACAAATTTGACCAGGGATATGCCGGATTATTCCAGTTAAAGAAAACCTTCGAAGGCCCTTTCTTCAGCGGAATGGCGATCCACGAATGATCGGAGACACCCCAGCTATCGGCATTAAATTCGTTGTCGGTTAAATAGTTAACAACACCAGTGGATGTAAACACTGTTTTTCCATCCGATATTTTCACATTGGGTTTGATCGTTGAAAAACCCTGACTCACTGCGATTAAAGCCATAAAAAATAGAAGTAAAAATCGTTTCATCGGTCCATATTTTAGCGCGCGGGAACAACCAGTCCCAATAATCGGCGCATACACTGGCTTCAAATATAGAAAATAACCCTTGATTTCGTTCTCATGAAAAACCAAAGCACCAAGAATTCGTTTTCTTTGTAAAAAATCGTAATGAAATAATGAAAATATCAGTTATTGGCGCAGGAGGTGTTGGTGGTTATTTTGGCGGGAAACTGGCACTGGCAGGGAACGAAGTCACGTTTATTGCCCGGGGCGCTCACTTAGAGGCCATCCGGGAAAATGGGCTGCTGGTAAAAAGTTCAACCGGCGACTTCACCATAGAACCGGCCAAAGTAACCAGTAAGTACGAAGCCATTTCCGGATCTGACCTCATTTTGATCGGCACAAAAGCATGGCAAATCAAAGAGATTGCCAAACAAATTTCTCCGTTCATCTCTGACTCAACGATGATCATGCCACTTCAAAATGGGGTACTTGCCGCCGAAGAACTTGCAGAATCAATTCCCGGAAGAAACATCATCGGAGGGTTATGCCGCATTTTCAGCATGATTGAAAGCCCCGGTATCATCAAACAAACGGGTATTGACCCAACCATCGTCTTTGGAGAACCGGACAACACCTCAACAGCCCGAATAGCATCATTGACCGAACTTTTCACTAAAGCAGGTATCTCATCGATCCATTCGAAAGATATTCAGGCCGATCTGTGGAAGAAGTTTCTAATGATCTGTTCCAGCGGGCTGCTGGCCATTACGAAAACCAACTATGGCGAAATGCGCACCATCCCCGAAACCCGAAAGATGCTGGCAGAACTGTTTTCCGAAATTTATCAGACAGGGATTGCTGCAGGAATAAACCTGCCCGAAAATATTATTGAAAAAACCATGAATGCCGTTGACACGTTTCCTCCGGAATCGACATCATCGCTGACGCGCGATGTTTGGGCCGGAAGAGCTTCGGAAATAGAATATCAAAACGGGACCGTGGTTAAACTTGGCGAAAAATACAAGGTTCAAACACCCGTAAACCGGTTTGTTTACTACTCCATTCTTCCAATGGAAATAAAAGCCAGGTCAGTCAATCCAAAATAGATCGTCACATCAATCCGATGCCTGTCTAAAACCATTCAAGCCGGTTTTTTCACCAAAGGGAAATCAGATAAATCACATTTTGCTAAAGTTCGTTTCTGCATTTCTTTTTTCTTTCTACCTTTAAAGAACAGAGGAAAAAATAATTCAAATTAAATTTTAGCAATGAGCGACAGAGATACAACAACCTATCTGGTTAAGATATTCCATTCGTTTTTGGGAGGGAATTACATTCCACAATTGGACCAATCGGTTCGCAACACCGCAGAAAGTGCTGAAGTGAAAGAGCTTTTTGATCTGATCGAACGTTCCCTTGCGGTATACAACCATGGTGTTCATGCCGTAAAATCCATTTCCGATGGTGAGCTCCATTTTGAAATTCAGGAAACCGATACCGCCTTGTTGCCTCTCCAACGGTTGCAATCGAAATTAAAGCATTTGATCTGGCAAACTCAACAGATTGCTGCCGGCGACTATGAGCAAACAATTGATTTTATTGGCGATTTCTCATCTTCGTTCAATCAGCTAATCCAATCGCTCAAAACGAAGCAGGAGTTGGAACAAAAAATTGCCGATAACCAAAAAAAGATTCAATTAATAGCCGATAACATCAATGATGTGATTTGGACTTTTGATATTGCATCACGAAAATACAGCTATGTAAGCCCCTCCATCTACAGGATGCTGGGAATTCGCGCCGAAGAAATCATGGATGAATCATTTGAAAACATCATGACTCCTGAGTCTGTTCAGAAGACCCTGCAAAACTATCATTTCATCTTAAAAAACAAGCTGGCTTTTCACCACCTATGCGACACTTATCAGTTTATCCGAAAAGATGGGCAACTAATTGATGCAGAAATATGCATTAGTGTCATTTTCGATGAAAAGAACCGCCCCATAGAGATACTGGGAATTAGCCGCGACATTACCGAACGGAAAAAAACCGAATTAGCATTAAAAGAAAGTGAAGATAAATACCGGCTGATCACCGAAAACAGCAGCGATGTGATATGGACAATAGACATCACCACCCGAAAATTCACATTTATCAGTCCATCGGTTTTCTATCTCCGTGGCCTCACGGTTGAAGAGGCAATGAAAGAATCCCTTGAAGAATCATTGGCTCCGGAATCGGCACAAAAGGTGAAACAAAACATCGACTCAATCTTCCAGAAAATCAAGAATAAAGAGCCCATCAAAAATTCGTACTACGAAATCCAGCAACGATGCAAAGACGGTAGTTATATCGATTTGGAGATCAACACGAACATTATCTACGACACAAACGGACAGCCCAAAGAAATTGCCGGTATTACCCGCGATATTACCGAACGCAAAAAAGCAGAGAAGGCGCTCAAAGAAAGTGAAGAGAAATACCGGCTAATCACCGAAAATTCACAGGATGTAATCTGGAAATTTGACGTTAAAAAACTAAGATACAACTACATTAGTCCATCGGTTGAAAGATTCATGGGATATAAACCGGAAGAAATTCTATCTCTTCCGCTCAGAAAAATATTGCCCCCCGACTCCTATCAAAAAACATTGGAACGTCTGCACAAGAAACTGATCAATCCGTCAGATCAAGATCTTAATGTTTTACAAAATTATCAGGTAGTATCAAAAAACGGGAATATAATCGATGCAGAGGCAACCATTAACTACATCCGCGACGAGAACGGCCAGATTATTGAGATTCTGGGAGCTAGCCGCGACATTTCACAACGCATCCAGACAGAAAAGGCGCTCAAAGAAAGTGAAGAGAGATACCGACTCATTACCGATAACAGTGGAGATACGATCTGGACCGTGGATATTGCAACTCAAAAAATCACGTTTATCAGCCCATCGGTCGTTAATTTAACAGGCTTTAATGCTGAAGAGGTAAAAGAGAATGGATTCAAGTCTCTTTTGCTGCCCGACTCAATCAAAAAAGAGATGCGTTTCTTCTCGTTTTTGGTTAGCCGGATTAAAAAACAGCAACCAATACCAAGGTGGAAAGGGCTTTTCCAAATCCGACGGAAAGATGGGCAGATTAGCTATATCGAAAGTTCGACAAACATTATATACAAGGGAAATGGGGAAGCAAAGGAAATCATCGGGGTTTCGAGAGACATCACCAAACGCAAAAAAATTGAACATGCTATAAAAGAAAAAGAAGAGAAGTATCGGCTTATCACCGAAAATACGCTGGATGTAATCTGGAAAATCAACATAAAGAATTTTGAGTATAGCTACATAAGCCCATCCATCAAAAAATTATCAGGGTTCTCGGTTGAAGAAGTATCCAAAACACCTCTTTCAAAGTCAATGCTCCCCGATTCGTTCCAAAGGGTTAAAGAAATTCTCCAGAAAAGGAAAGAACTTCCTCCAGAAAAAGAATTAACCATCTGTGAAAAATTCCAGGTTTATAAAAAAGATGGGGAAATTATTGATGTTGAGACAACTGTCAATTTTATCAAAAACAAGAAAGGTGAATTTAGTGAAGTTGTAGGCGTAAGCCGCGACATTACTCAACGTACCAAAATTGAAAACGCACTCATCAAAAGTGAAGCAAAACTCACGGAACTACTAGCGCTCCAATCGGTAAAAAACAAACAGCTATCCAAACAGTTACAATATATTTTCAACAATGCCAACAACGCCATCGCTTTTTTTGACATCGAAGGGGACACCATCTGCTTCTCATCGTGCAATGAACAGTGGGCCAACAAAATCGGGTTCGAACCCGAAGAACTCGAAGGTTTCGATATCAGCTATCTTCCCGATAAAGAAACAGCATCGCTATACCGGAGGGTTATAATGAAAACGCTGGAGTTAAAACAACCGGTCGAAGAATATGTTTCTTGGCACAACCTTCACCTCCATGTGATTTCAGTCCCCATTGTGAACGAACAAACCGGAGATATTACATCATGTGGCTCACTGGTTTACGATATTTCTGAAAAAATCGAGGCCGACAAAAAAATCAAAGAGAC
>DAOQAB010000066.1:1824-20229 GCA_035353695.1 Prolixibacteraceae bacterium | reverse complement strand
AGTGCCACTACTCCACCCGATCGCCGCTATTTTAACCAGCCCAATATTCCAATAGGAGTCTTACTGGAAGGAAAATTTGAGTCAGTTTTTCAGAACCGGATTACCGATCCGCTGGGCATCAGCTCACAAAACCTGATCAAAGAGAGCAAACCGACCAAAATGGTGGTTATCTCCGATGGTGGTATTATCTGTAATAAAGTACGGAACTACAACGGTAAATTTCAGATACAGCCATTGGGTTTCGATGTCTATTCAGGACAGACCTTCGGGAACCGCGACTTTTTGCTGAACTGCATCGATTATCTTTCCGATGACATCGGAATCATGCAGTTACGTTCACGGATTGTAAAACTGAGGTTACTCGATAAGGTTAAACTCCGTGACGAGAAATTAAAATGGCAATTGATTAATACTACATTACCGCTGGTCATTTTAATTGGATTTGGAATTGCATTCAGTTTTGCCCGAAAGAAAAAGTACACAAAATAGGCGATTCTTGCAGGGTGATGACGACCAAATTCAACTTTTAGCAAATTGGTTGTCATACGTTTAAAAAAGTTACCGGTAATAGTTGATAAAAATTTTGACTTTTGTTATCTTGCCAGAAACGATCAACCAGAATTTCGTGTATATTTGACTTTATTTTACACTTTTAAAAATCAAGCTAAAAAACTGATATAATGAAATTTGTAGTTTCCAGTACCGAATTGTTGAACCATTTAACTGCTATCAGCAGGGTAATCAGTTCGAAAAGCACATTGCCAATTCTCGATAATTTTTTGTTCAACCTCGAGGATAACAAACTTACGATCACGGCATCGGATCTCGAAACGACCCTGATCACCTGGATTGACCTCGACAACACGGAAGGTATTGGTGAAATCGCCATTCCTGCAAAATTATCGATCGATACGTTGAAGGAATTCCCGGAACAGCCTCTCACCTTTCAGATCAATACTGAAACTTTTGCCATTGAAATTTTTTCTGAAAATGGTAAGTTCAGCATCATGGGCCAGAACGGAGAGGAATATCCCGAACTGCCCGAAATCCATGCATCGACAGCGACTTCGGTTGCCATGGGACACGACATACTGCTGAACGGTATCAACAAAACGTTGTTCGCTACTGCTGACGATGAACTCCGTCCGGTAATGAATGGGATCCTTGTTGAAATATCGCCCGAAGATGCCACTTTCGTAGCTTCCGATGCGCACAAACTGGTAAGGTATAAACGTGCCGATGTAAAAGCAGATATTGATTCATCTTTCATTTTACCTAAAAAACCGGCAGCTCTGCTGAAGAACCTGTTACCTAAAGAAGATTTCGATGTCAAGCTCGAATTCGATGAAAAAAATGCTTTCTTCAGCTTGTCAAAATTCAAGGTGATCTGCCGTTTGGTGGAAGGAAAATACCCAAGCTACAACTCGGTAATTCCAACCAACAATCCAAACAGAATGCAGATCGACCGTTTGGAACTGTACAACACCCTTCGCCGGGTATCTGTATTCTCCAATGCAGCCAGCAACCTGGTACGCCTGAAGATTTCAGGAAATCAACTGGTTGTTTCAGCGCAGGACATCGATTTTTCCATTTCAGCTGTTGAACGCCTCAATTGTGTTTATGAAGGCGATGAACTTGAAATTGGTTTCAAATCGTCGTTCCTTTTGGAAATCTTGTCCAATCTTTCTTCTTCTGAAATCAGGGTGGAACTGTCAGACCCGACAAGGGCCGGAATCCTTCTACCGGTTGAAAAGGAGATCGATGAAGAGGATGTGCTGATGCTCCTTATGCCAATGATGATCAATTCATAAAGCCAACAATACAAAGCGCCGCATGAACGGCGCTTTTTCTTTATAATAAATGTGATGGAATTAAATTTACGAAATCCACTGATTTTCCTCGATCTCGAGACCACGGGTATCAACGTCGCCTCTGACCGGATTGTGGAAGTTGCTTTCCTCAAAATCCACCCGGATGGACGGGAAGAAGAAAAATTGTTACGAATTAACCCGGAGATGCCAATTCCGGAAAATGCTTCAAGAATTCATGGCATTTATGATGAAGATGTAAAAGATTGCCCAACCTTCAGGGAAGTAGCCAAAACACTCGCCCATTTTCTGGAAGGATGCGACCTGGCCGGTTTCAATTCCAACCGTTTCGACATTCCATTGCTTGCTGAGGAGTTTCTCCGTGCGGGCGTGGATATCGATCTGAAACGGAGAAAATTTATTGATGTACAGGCCATTTTCCATAAAATGGAGAAGCGTACCCTAATCGCTGCTTATAAGTTGTATTGCAGCAAAGATCTTGAAGATGCCCACAGCGCGATGGCTGACACCAAAGCAACCTACGAAGTTTTCAAAGCCCAGCTCGATTGCTACAAAGATGCTGAATACGAAGACAACAGCGGAAAGAAAACCTGTCCAATTGTAAACGATGTCGATAAGCTATCGGAATTTTCATCGTACGACCGGAATGTGGATTTCATGGGCCGGATTGTTTATGATGAAAATGGCGTCGAGATTTTCAATTTTGGCAAAAACAAAGGGCTTACGGTTGAAAAAGTGCTGAAAGAACAACCGGGTTATTACGGTTGGATCATGAACGGCGATTTTCCGCTCTATACCAAAAAAGTGCTTACAGCGATTAAACTTAGATCGTTTAATAGCAAATAGATACTCGATTGTGGATGCTGGATGCTCGATACGATCGAATATCCAGCATCAAGCATCGAAAATTAAGTACCTACTTTGTCTGTTCCAGAATTGTTTGTTTGATAGCTTCCTGGCAAACCGGGCAAAACCTACCCGCTGAAAGTTCTTTCATCCAGCAGGTCATTACCGGGCTGAAAACTCCTTTTGAGGTGTAACCACCCCCTTCAAATGCACCTACTTTATTTTTGTAGACCGAGTCCCGTGGTGTTGGGATTGGCGTACCGGGTTCAACCATTTTCTTCCATTTACTGTCAAAGTCGACCAGCGAGGTTAAATTGGGTTCCCAGGGTTCTGAACCGCCAAGATAGCTGGGATCGGGATTATCGCCCGAATTGTAATACTCATCGCCCAAGCCGGCAAACGAATGGCCAAATTCATGGATGAAAACCAACCACGACCGGGGATTATCAACCGAAGTGATGCTCAAAAAATTATAGAAACCACCACCACCGTACCGTTTCGTATTGACCAGTATAATAATATAATCCCAGGGCACATTGTCTGCGGCATCACACACCGATTTGTAATCGGATGTGGTAAGGTAACGCTGCGAGTCGAAGGTGTCGAAATTCGAGTTGAATGCGGTATTTTTATAAATGGTATCGGCAGGCATGTCGCAACCACTTTCAGCCGAAGGCACATTAACCGCATAGAAATTAAACCGGTCGCGGCACGATTTAAATGGTTCACCGTTCATGATCGAATCAACCATTTTCCGGGTATCCGATCGGAATTTTTTAAGTTCCTTCTTTGTATAACCTTCTGACAGGATTGCAATATCAATTTTATCGGAAGGCTCTCCCGACTTGTAAATTTCATTTACTGGAAATGCAAGCGGCAATTCATTTTTGATCTTATAGCTTGAAACGTTGATGGTATCGGAATAAATCCTCACCCATTTGTTTTTGGTGTTCCGAATGTCAATTGACAATTGTACATTGTTCACAGGCATAGGAAAATAGAGCGCCTGATAGAATGACCGATTCATTTTTTTTGCTTCGGAAGTTTGGAGCCATTCCTGGAAAAGTGGGTTAAACCCTTTTTTGAATATCTGCATTCCTGATGGAATATCATAAAGGATAAACCGATAAACGCCCATATCCCTTCCTTCAATTGCGTTTCCAGGATTGCCAACGTAGCTGTTCAGCTTTTTTTGCTGAACGGGAGCAATCCAAAAAGTATCGGCATTACCAACAAACTCAAAATCATAGCGTAATGTTCCTTCAGTAAAAAAATGGTTTTTTTCTTCCTGAGAAAAACCGTTCAAAACAATAAAGAAGAGAAAAAGTGAAAGTAATGTATTTCGTATCATGCGATGAGCTTTAATGATTTTATCAAAAATAAATTTCAATTTTGTGGCAAATTATTACATAAATCAGAAAATAGAAATTTTATGCAAGCTTATAAAGAATTCATTTATTACTGGCTGATGGATTTATCGGGTCGGGAAATGTTTTCCAAAGTGCTAACCACCCTTATTGTTGGAACAACCATTATCACTGTTGCTTTTATCTGCTTTTTTATCTGTAAAAGGCTTTTTATTTCGATCATTCATCGCATTGCTGCCAAAACAGTTACAGAATGGGACGATATACTGGTCAAACACAAGTTCTTTCATGCGCTGGCTCATCTGGTTCCTGCAACCATCTTTTACATGGGAGCTGGTTATGCCAGTGATTATTTTCCCTTGCTTGAAGGTTATTTCCTCAAAATAAGCAATATCTATTTCCTTGGGGCTTTCATCGCCATTGTTAATTCTTTTTTAAATTCACTCAATGAAATATATGACAAAAGCTTTTCAGCAGCCAAAGAGCGTCCGATCACCGGAGTTCTCCAGTCTATAAAAATTGTATTCTATTTTATTTGTTTACTGATACTTATATCCATTCTTTTCAATAAAAATATTGGTACATTACTCACCGGTTTGGGTGCTGCAGCCGCTGTGTTGATGTTGGTTTTCAAAGACACAATCCTCGGATTTGTGGCCAGTATCCAGATCGGCATGAACAAACTGCTGAAAGTTGGCGATTTCATTGAATTACCCAATAAAAATCTGGATGGAACGGTTACCGAAATTAACCTTACCTGCGTTAAAATTCAAAATGGGAATAAAACAATTATCAGTGTTCCAACTTATTCCATTGTATCCGAATCGTTTATCAACTGGGATGGTATGGAGAAGTCAGGGGTTCGCCGAATCCAGCGGTCCATAAAAATCGACATGACCAGTGTGAAATTCTGTGATGAAAAAATGATCGAATCTTTTAGAAATAATCCGATCATCAATAAAAATCTGGATTGGAACTTTTCAACTATAGAGAAACCAACCAACCTGGGTGTTTTTAGAAGGTATCTGGAAGAATACCTAAGAGTCAAACCAATTTTTGACCCAAGTATAAATTTTGTGGTCCGCTATTTACAACCTACCGAGAATGGAATTCCGGTGGAGATTAATGTTTACAGCAAAGAACAGCGCTGGGTTGAATATGAAAAGATACAGGCCGATATTTTCGATCATGTGCTGGCAATTGTACCGGAATTTGAATTGAGAGTATTTCAGAATCCAACAGGAGCCGATTTTAAATCTCTGGTCACAGAAAATGATTAATTGTGCGATCTTTCACAAAATGATAGAAATCCGGCTCTTTTTTCTATTTTTATACCAAAAATTTTGTCTTTGATGCGGTCACTCTTACTTTCTATTATTCTATGCTCTTTGGGACTCGTTTGTCTGTCGGGAAACTATGTGACAAAAGATGTTACCGGCAATGTCTTTACCATTACTCCTGGTAAAAAATTGTTGCATACGTTAGGGTGGCCGAATGATATCATCAATTCCGTAGTTATCAAAACCAGTAAAGGGATTATTTTGGTCGACACCCAAAATTCTCCCGCCAATGCTAAATTAATCAAAGCCGGGATTGAAGAAAAACTGAATGATTCAACTTTTGTCTATATCATTAACACGCACGGACATTCGTGCCATTCCGGCGGGAACTGTGTTTTTGCAAAGAATACAATCGTTGCTCAAACCAATAGTTTGGGAGAAATCAAAGATTATGATGATCTTTTTTTGGGACAGACCGTTGAATTTCTCCGTAAAAAAATCTATTACAAGTCATTCATCTTAGATACGATAAAAACCGAAGGTGCTCTCTCCGATTCGATTAAACAAGCCATTGATCTTTATAAGTTTTATGAAAATGACCTGCTGACCAACTTTAAAGTACGTTATCCCGACTTAACATTTGAAGATACCCTGACCTTACATGCCGGAAATGAGACTGTCAAGCTCACCTATATGGGTAAAGGTCACGGAGATGCAGATGTTACGGCTTACATTCCGGAGGAAAAAGTAATTTGTACCGGAAATTTGTTTCATCTGGGATCGTATAAAGACGAAGGGATGCCTAGCTTTTATCTGAACAGGATCAACGAGATCGATAAATGGATTAAATCATTGAACTATATCCTGAAAGAGTCAAACCCCATTGAATATGTGCTGACAACTCATGGGAAACATCCACTGGAGAGGAAAAATTTGGAGTTTGCAAGGGATTACTGCATGAAAGTTAAAGAGCTGGTACATGCTGCGAAACAGAACAATCAGTCCATGGAGTCGTTGCAAAAAATTGATGCCTTTCGACCTCTATTTGAAGAATATAGAAGTATTGTTTCTGTGAATGGTTCGGTTGAAGAGATGCATGCCAAAAACATCGCCATGATCTGGAAATATATTGATTAGCATCATTGTTATTCAGCCAATTACAGTCTTTAAACTTTATTAAATCTTTTTAAAAATTTTAACAATCGCTGTTTTTTACTAAAAATCAACACGATGCTAAGATTTATTCCTGTAACCCCCGAAAAGAGCGGTTTTTCAAATTTTTTCCTGCTATAATTTTGCCTTTCGTTCTAACAATCAATTAACGATAAGGAGGATTATTTATGTCATCTTTTACGAAAAGCTTCAAACAGTTATTTGCCCTTATTGTGGCTCTTATTTTAGGTTGTCAATTGGCCACTGCTGCCAATGAAATCTCGTTGTATACACCTTATACCAAAATCTCGGTACCTCCTGGCCAGTCAATCGATTATTCGGTTGATGTGATCAACAAAGGGGATCAGGTTCAAAATGTACCGATCTCTGTAACAGGGATACCTCATAGCTGGAAATATGAAATGAAATCCGGGGGGTGGAGTATTGCTCAGTTATCGGTTCTTCCCGGAGAAAAAAGGAGCTTTAACCTGAAAATTGAAGTGCCTCTTAATGTAAACAAGGGGAATTACCGGATTAAAATTCAGGCAGGAGAATTCGATGCCCTGCCAATAACCATCAATGTTTCCGAACAAGGCACATTTAACACGGAGTTCACGATCGATCAACCAAACATGGAAGGCCCTGCAAAATCGACATTTACCTACAAGGCAAGGTTAAAAAACGGCACATCCGATCAGCAACTATTTGCATTTAATGCCGATGCTCCCCGTGGATGGAGTGTTGCATTCAAAGTTGATATGAAACAAGTTTCATCGGTTACGCTGGAAGCCAATCAAACCAAGGATGTGATTGTTGAAGTAGTACCTCCCGAAACCGTTGAAGCCGGGAAATATGAAATTCCGGTAAGCGCTGCTACCAATAACAATTCGTCCGATATGCATTTGGAAGCAGTCGTTACTGGTTCTTTTGGAATGGAACTCACCACGCCTACCGGTCTGATGAGTACGGATATTACCGCAGGAGATCAAAAACGGATTGCATTGGTTGTAAAAAACACCGGATCGACCGATTTGACAGATATTAAGATGTCATTTAGCGCCCCTGCCAACTGGGATATTACGTTTGATCCCAAAAGAATCGACCGGCTCAAAACCGGAAGTACAGCTGAAGTCTATGCTACAATTAAAGCATACAAAAAATCAATTGCCGGCGATTATGTAGCTACAATTGAAGCCAAAACACCCGAGGTCTCTTCAAAAGCTTCCTTCCGAATTTCGGTCGAAACTCCGATGCTTTGGGGAATTGTTGGCGTCATAATCATCGTTGTGGCAATCGGATGTGTTTATTATCTGTTCCGAAAATATGGAAGGAGGTAAATTGTGACCGATCATGTGATTGAACTGGTAGAACTGACGAAAAATTACGGTCAGTTTACGGCAGTCGACCATCTGAACCTAACCATCCAAAAAGGTGAGATATTTGGTCTGTTGGGGCCCAACGGAGCCGGCAAATCAACAACCATCCTGATGATGTTGGGGTTAACAGATCCTTCATCCGGTTCGGTAAAAGTTTGCGGCATCAATTCAACCAGCAATCCTCTTGAAGTGAAACGAAGAGTTGGTTATTTGCCGGAGGATGTAGGATTTTATGATGATCGGACTGGAATCGAGAACCTGATTTATACGGCCCGCTTAAACTCAGTCTCATTAAATGAAGCAAGACAACGGGCAGCGAAATTATTGGCGAGGGTTGGATTGACCAACCATGCTGAAAAGAAAGCCGGAAAATATTCTAAAGGAATGCGCCAGCGGTTAGGACTTGCCGATGTTTTGATCAAGAATCCGGAAGTAATTATCCTCGATGAACCTACTTCCGGCATCGATCCCGCGGGTGTACGTGAATTTATGGAGTTGATTCATCAGTTGAGTCGAGAGGAAGGGATTACCGTTCTCTTCTCCTCACACCATCTGCATCAGGTTCAGCAAATTTGCGACAGGGTTGGAATATTTGTTAGTGGGAAACTCCTTGCCGAAGGCACTGTTCAGTCGTTATCGGAGAAGTTGTTCGCCGGAAGCATTTACACGGTCGAAGCTGGGATTGAATTAACTTCAACAGAAAAGAACGCCGAATGGGTGATCGGGTTGCTGAAGTCGATTGAAGGGGTAAATTCGGCGCGAATGGATAAGGAGATTCTGCAAATTGAATGTTCGAAGGATATAACATCCGATGTAGCCCGAACAATTGTGAATTCCGGGGTTGAACTGAAATACCTGAATAAGAAGAGTTATGGTCTTGATGACATTTATTATCACTATTTTGAAGGAGGGGAAAAACATGAATAAAACATCGATACTTCAAACTTCATTTTTTGCTCCATTTTTGGAAAAAGTAAAGCAAATCGTTGGTTGTAAAGGATCAAACGGTCAAAAAGAGATCTCTCCTTTCCGGGTAGTTGTTGATAAAGAAACTTCGGATCATGTACGAAGCTGGCGTTTCATTATTTTGATCGCGATTATTGCGCTAACCTGTTTTGGATCGTTGTACACCGCTTTAACAAACATCGCCAAGGCAATAAAACCGAATGATCCGGAAGGCACTTTCATCTTTCTGAAATTGTTTACCATTTCTGACTCAACACTTCCCTCCTACTTCGTTTTTATCGGCTTTTTGGGGCCTCTGTTAGGAATCGGGATGGGATTTGATGCAATCAATTCAGAGCAAAACAAAGGTACATTAAGCCGGGTGTTGTCTCAACCCATTCATCGTGATTATCTTTTGAATGCCAAATTTTTAGCTGCATTAAAAGTGATCAGTATCCTGTTTTTTTCACTCAGTTTCCTTACGATGGGGTTGGGAATCATTTTCACAGGGATACCACCTACTAGCGGGGAATTTTTCAGGGTCATTACATTTACCCTGTTGAGTATTGTTTATGTGGCTTTCTGGCTGAATTTGTCAATCTTTTTCTCGGTGAAGTTCCGGCAACCAGCAACATCCGCGTTGGCAGGAATTGCGATATGGCTTTTTACCACCGTTTTTTATCCCATGATTGTGGATGTGATCGTAAAAGCGATGATTCCAGCAGGAACAACCAATCCCAATTTCCAATATATTGCCGAAGAGATGAAGATTAATCTGTTACGAATTCTGCCCAACGAACTTTTCAGCGAAGCAACCACAACCATCCTGATGCCATCGGTTCGCAGTTTAGGGCCTTTGACCATGGAGCAGGTTTACGGAACCATTCCCGGGCCGTTGCCACTTGGCCAGAGTATCTTGCTTGTCTGGCCACAGGTAACCGGATTGATTGCAGCCACCATTCTTTGCTTTGTATTGTCATACATTTCATTCATGAGAAGAGAGATACGATCAAGATAGGTCAAAATACTCATCTTTTTTTACACAGGAAAACCGGTAGTCGTTCTGATAACCGGTTTTTTTTTCAATATTCTTTTCCAATTTTTTAACTTTATAAATTATTTGAGGGGAATTTTTTACAAAATATAGTTTTTCATGAATCAGAATTTTTGCCAAATGAGAGCAATACGTGCTTTCATTTTATTCTTGTCAATAGCAACTATTGCTAATGCTCAAGCGGTATCTAAATCAGAAATCGACCGAAAAGGTAATCAGGTTTTATTGAAAACCGAAGGAAGTCAATGTCAGATCGCGGTTTGTACTCCTTCGATGGTTCGGGTTTGTTTGGCTGGAGCCAGTGGTTTTGTAGCCAATGAAAACTACATGATCAACCGGTACAATTGGGACGAAGTTACCTTTTCAGTCAACGAATTAGGTGATGTGATTGAGCTTAAAACAAACGCTTTGATTGTGCGGATTAAGACCAAACCGTTGCGGGTTGCCTTTTATTCTGCCGACAACAAACTGATTAACAGTGATGTTTTGTCGGACACTCCAATGGAATATGAAAAAGGGGCTCCTAAATGTTCCAAAGTACTTCAACCTGGCGAACATTTTTTCGGATTTGGAGAGCGGATGGACTTTATGGATCAACTCGGCAAGAAACTTACACTGGACGTGGGCCGGGGTGCTGCTCCCGATCATGAAACAGGAGCCTATAATATTCTGGAAGCAAACTACGCTCCTGTTCCTTTCTTTATGAGTACCAATGGTTACGGTATATTTTTTCACAATGCCAATCCAAGTGCCTGGGATATGGGAAACAGTTCACCGAACCAATACTCGTTTAGTGCCAGCGATGGCGAAATGGATTACTTCTTCATTTATGGACCTTCTTTTCAGGAAATTATTGGGCAGTACACGCAATTAACCGGAACTTCTCCGCTCCTTCCCCGCTCAGCGCTGGGATTGCATGTTGGAACATACAGTGGGGGCACCTGGGGGCATGAAGATTTAGCCAGCCAGCATTATGTGGTAGCTCTGGCCAAAAAATTCCGTGAGTTAGGCATTCCGGCCGATATGTTGCACATCGATTCGACCTGGCGGATTTTTGGCAAAATCAATGGGAAAGGCGGAACCAGTTATGAATGGAGAGAACCAGGTTTTTCAGACCCAAAATCGATGTTCGACAGCTTATATTCTCTTCATTTCAAAATGATTGGTTTACATATTAGGCCACGGATCGACAACGGGGATATCGAACATTTTCTGGATCTTGCCAATGCAAAAGGGTTTACTTACCCGGAGAAAGACCGGCCCGGAGATTTCCTCAATTTTTTTGATGAATCATCGGTCGACTGGTGGTGGGAAAACTGTATGAAACCATTGGCCGATCAGGGATGTAAATTTGTAAAAACCGACGAGGGCAGCGCTTTTGGCCGTGCCGGAAATGAACTGATCAATAAAACCGGCCCGCAAGGTAAAGAAATTGCTTCGCTGCACAACTTGTTTCCAATTGCTTATGCAAAAGCTCCTTTCCTAAAATTCCAGGAACACAATAATATGCGGGGAATGGGGCATACACGTGAAGGGTTTGCTGGTATTCAGCGTTATCCTTTCATTTTTGCAGGCGATTGGCCATCGCAATGGCAATATTTTAAGCCAGTCATCCGGGCTGGTCTGAATATTGGACTTTCAGGTGTTCCCGCCTGGACTCACTGCATGGGTGGTTTCGAACAGGTTGCCGATCCGGAACTCTATGTGCGCTGGTGCCAGTTTGGAATGTTCAGCCCGGTTGCCCTTCTTTTTGGAATGGAACATCCCAACTATAAAGAGCCCTGGACCTATGGAGATGAAGCACAGGCCATTTTCGTTAAATATGACAAGCTTCGTTACCGACTGATTCCGTATATTTATTCATCCTATTATCAGTCATATAAAAATGGAAGTCCGATTATCCGGGCGCTGGTTTTCGACCATCCATCCGATGTAAATACTTATCCAATCGATGATCAGTATCTTTTTGGCGAAAACATGCTCATTTGCCCGGTAACTGAAAAAGGGGCAAAATCCAGAACATTGTACTTGCCGGAAGGAAAATGGATCGATTACTGGTCGGGGCAAGAATATATTGGCAAGAAAAGCATCATTGTCAAAACGCCTCTGGATAAATTGCCTATTTACATTAAAGCCGGAGCAATTATTCCCATGCAACCCGACATGCAATACGTTGGTGAAAAGCCGGTTGATCCGGTTACCTTTGACATCTACCCTTCCGGAATTTCATCGTTTGATCTTTATGAAGATGATGGACTCTCTCTCGATTATCAAAAAGGAGTATTTGCAATCACGAAAGTGACTTGTAAAGACATCAACGAAAGAGTATACATTGATATTTTCCCTTCCGAAGGATCGTATAGCTTACCCGGCAGAAAATTTACTCTTTGGGTTCACTTGGATGGAATACCTGATTTTGTTACGGTTAATAACAAATCATGGGATGAAAAAACAAAGAAAAATGATGAGAATACCTGGGTATATGACCCCGACAACAGCATGTTGATTATGACGGTTCAACGAGATTTGAACCAGGATTTGAAAATTGAAATTCTAAAGTAACCCATGAACAAGCAATCGGCATTTGTTGGCCTTTTCCTGCGGCTATCGGCTTTTTTTTGAATAGAACGAGTTTTAGGATCTTCTTGTCTTACTGTTAATCGCATCATAAATCTGTTCTGAACCAGATATCTGACACCGGACACCGGGGATTTCCCCTTGTTCGTACCAGAAAGAGAAAGTACCGGTTTGATTTTCATCTAGTATGCAGACTTTTACAGGCAATGTTAAGCTGCAATCGGAATCTTCCAACCACTCATCATTAAAGACGTTGATGGTCGTATGGAGCTGAAGGTATCTGCAATTGCCCACCGGTTCATCAATTGTGAAATCCGATCGATAGGTCGTACTGTCAAGATGCAGTTTGTCGCTTGTAAACAGCTTTTTCTGTATGAGAACGTTTATTCCGGTGCGGCTCATACTTTCAGCATCCCAATGTCCTCCTGAAGTTATGACAGCCGATACGGTGATGCTTTCAGGAATAAAAATTGCCTGATTATTCATCTGAGGAATCAGGTTTTGCATGATTGCCACCTGTGGCTCTTTTTTCAACGCTGCCTGCATGGTTTCCGAAATCACGATATCGTATTCCCGTTCAACCAAAAATGTAGCTGCATCGCTTAAAAATGAGCTCTTTACGAATTCGGTCAGTCCAAGTTCCCCAATCACTTTCTGAGCCGCTTCCAACGATCTTTTATTAATATCCAGCAGATCGACCTGTAACTGAGCCGATGTGTACAGGGTAAGAATGGGAACAACCAGGGTTGCAAAAGGACCCGTTCCTGCATAAAGCAGTTGGATTGGACTTGTTCTATTCCCAGCCAATTTTTGTTGAATTGCTTTGTCAATCCCTCTCAAAAATATTGCAGTTCGCTTGAACTCCAGCAAACAATGAGCAGCCCCTGATGGAGAGATTGCTTTTCCTGAAGGTAGAATGATTTCTTCCCGGTTATAATTGTCGGCTGTAATTCCTGTGATTTCGGAGAAAATGGCATACAGCCGATCCGTCGAATGTTTCATGATATAGAAATTTTCTCCACAGATAAGTATGTTGCATGTAAGTTCCCGAATCTCTGTTACTAATTCACTATTCATCATTGGTTCGTTCTTTTCGTTAGTTTGATTATTTAAAGAAGAGAGGATGTTTTTCAGCACCCTCTCTTCTTTAAAGCTAATTTTCAATAATATAAATCTATTCTTTCAATAGGCAATTACTTTTTGACCACCTGTTTACGGAGGATATATCCTTGTCCGAGGTCGACTTCGAGCAGGTAGGTGCCCTTGCGGAGCATGCCGCAGTCGATACGGTTGCCCATGACTTCGGCATTGACCTTACGACCGTTGATATCGTAAAGCGTTACCGAACGGGCATCCTTGCAGGCTTCATTCAGGATGATCTCCCCTTCAAACGGGTTGGGGTAACAGAGCGGCCCGTCAATCTTCAGCCATTCAGCAAGGACGGACCTGATCACAACCAGTTTGCGGGTTACGCTCTCGGCCGGCAGGTAGTTCTTGTTCCCTCCCTGGCTGGCGATAATCTGCACAGTACCCTCTTTATGCAGGATAGCCTTGTTGCCCCTGATTGTGGCTATTGTCGGGTCGGAACTGCTGTAGGTTATTTCAAGCCCCGATGTGGCCGTGGCACCCAGTGTAATACTGTCACCCACTTTTGCATTGTCCAGTTCGCCAAAAGTGATGCTCTGCGGCGCTTTGCTGATCGTCAGCACACCGTTCGTGTACTCAAAACCGTAGTTGCTGTCGGAACCGCCCCCGATGGCCAGCGGGTAGCTGCCCGCATCGCTCTCGCGGGTGGCCACGGTGGTGATCTCCGGCTTTTTATCCAGGATGTTTGCATCCTCGCCGTTGACAAAGCCCCGGTAGGTAATGATCAGTACCGGCATAGCCACCCCGTAAACCTTCGTGGCATCCTCGGCCTTCACCTGAAGGGTTGCCCTGGCAACGGTCAGTTCTTGCGACACCGCGGGGGCGGCATCGTAAAGACTGTTGCCTGGTAGCCTTGCCGTAATGATGGCCTTCCCTGCCCCTTTGATCTTCACCCTGCTACCGGTTATTACTGCAACATCGGTATTGCTGCAGGTAAATTCTACAGCAAGACCCGAGGTGGACGTAGCCGTAAGGTCAAAATCCGGGTCCCCATAGGTTTTTGATGCAATACCGTCAAAGCGTATCCACTGGTCCATGTCGGCAATCTGAAGGGTTACCGTATCCGTGTTGTACCGGACATTGACAGCACCGGTGATAACGGCCGTAAGATCTTCCATGCCTTCAACCAGGGTATCGGGCAATGCGGTGATCGCGATGCTGTCGGCAACCATGCCCGGAAGGATGGTCAGGCTGTCGTGGTACAGAGTGTAATCCTGACCTGAAGTGGCCGTACCGGAAATTTTCAGCTTCGCATGTACCGGTTTACCGGAAACGTTACTGAGCCTGGTCCTGAGCCATGTCGCCCCGTTCTCCTGCACCTGTCCGTCGGCAAACGAGAGGGTGAGCTTCGGTTCCGGGTCATTATCGGCAATGGTTCCGGGGACCGCATCGGTTGCCAGGGCAGCATTCTCGGCCCGGCTGAGCTGGAACAAAAACGACTCTTCCCATTCATCCAGCAGGTCATCGATCACGGGTACCCCGACCGTTTTTACCGTATCGCCGGGTGCAAACACCAGCGTGCCAGCAGTGGCAACAAAATCTTCTCCGGTAATGGCCTCACCGGTTTCGGCAGTAGCATAGCTTACCTTTACGGTTTTACCGCTGGGTTGCGAGAGGGTTACCCGGAAGGGTACGTTCCCATCGCCCTCGGTAGCTCCGGCAGGTTGTACAGAAACCAACGGTTCCGTGTCGTCGTCCACTATCTGTAGCGAAGCCCAGTGGTGTTTCGGGTAGTCTGGGAGCACGTTCCTTTTGGAGGTGCCGGTGATCGACACCATCACGTTTTCCGTTCCCTCGTTGCGGCTGTCGGCCACCGGGACGATTGCCAGTTCAGCCCACAAGCTGTCCGAAGGAACCTGTACACTATCGGGGACCGCAACATAATCTTCCCCTTCGGAGGCCGTACCCCCTATGGTCAACGCCAGTTTAACACCCCCTTCGACCGGGTGGTCGAGCATGAAACGGAACAGCCCAACAGCTCCGTTCTCCGAGACATTGCGGATGGCTGCTACCGAGGCCCTGGCCGTATCGTTGTCCTGTACCTGCACCGTGGCCGTGCTCTTCAAAGGGTCTATCTTTACCTGCGGCAGGGTGCTGCCTGACAGGCGGAGCGAAAGGGTGGCCACTTCGGTGCCTTCAACCAGATTGTCGTCAATGGCGGGAACCGGGATGGTCATCGTGTAGCTGTTGGCCGGGAAAGCGACCAGCGGGCCTGACCAGGAATAATCGACCCCTGGTATCGCACTGCCCGAAGTAATAAGCATCAGTGGAACCTGACCCGGAAAGAGTTTGGTGCTGCGGATGGCAAAGAGTCCCGCGGCAGAACCTTCACCGGCATCCTGCACCGCTTCGATGCTGAAACTGGCCGTATCGTTATCGGCGATGGTCATGGTCTCTATCGTATCGGATCTGAATAGCACGTTGTCATTGTCCATATCGTCAATCTTTAGCGTGACCGTTTCGGCTCCTTCCACACAATCGTCATCAACCGGTATTACCGGGATGAAAAGCTGGGTCTGGTGGGCCGGGAAAATCATGGGCAGGTCAAGGTTTTTAAAGTCCGTATTTTCGGTAGCAGTTCCGCTCCGTAAAAGGGTAATCGGGACATCCCATTCGACCGGCTTGTCGCTGCCGATGATAAACGTGGCGGCAAGGTTCGGTTCTGAGGCATCCCTGTCTTTAGTGATATAATAACGGGCATAATCGTTGTCGGTAATTTCCATGCCGGCACGGGACCTGCCTGCCTTCGGAACAACAGAACCCTCGTCCGTGCCCATTACTTCCATTACAATGTTCTCTTTCCCTTCAACCAGCAGGTCGTCGGTAATGGCCACCGGGACATTGATACTGTCGGTGTAAGCAGGGAAAACCAGGTATTGACCGATATACCGGTAGTCGATCCCTTCGGTGGCCGTGCCGCCAAGGGTGATATGGACTTCCACCGGTGAGCCCAGCTGCCTGTCGGACGATATCACAAACAGGCCACCGGCTACGCCACCTTCTGCGCCGTCACGCACCTTGCGCAATGACAGGTGGCTGGTGTCGTTATCCTGGATGCCGACCGTAGCTGTATAGCTTGTACCGGAAACTGTCACATCGGGGTTGGTGCTCGAAAGAAGGGTCAGGGATACGTTTTCCCCAAACTCGACCAGGTTGTCCGCAATCACATCGACCGGAAGGGTAATGGAACTTGTCGAATCGGGGAACAGAACCGTGGTGCCCAATGGAATATAATCGGTGCCCTCGGTGGCCGTGCCACCTATCATGAAGGTGACCGTGACCGCTTTGTCGAACTGTTTACTGGCCCGGATGGTAAATTGTCCGTCCGTGCCATCTTCGGCCGACTGACGGCTTGCTTCTACCGTCAGAACCGACGTGTCGTCGTCGATGATCCGGGTAGAGACTTCCTGTATCCCGCTTTCCATGCCATTGGTGACTGACAGGATTTCTATCGTCAGTGACTCGTCGCTCTCGACCATCAGGTCCTGAACCGCACGCAACGTATCGGCGGCGCTCAGGCTACCTGCAGGAACGGTGATGGTGGCAGCAAACGTATAATCGGTACCCGCAGTGGCCGTGCCTGTTGCCTTCGCCCCTACGGTAACAATCACATCGTCATGGTGAACCTTGTTCAGGCTGGCCCGGAGGATGTCCTTACCCCCTGCTTCGCTGATCGTGGTGTCCGACTGGCTCAAATAAACCAACGGAAGGTCATCGTCAAAAAGCGTGACCGTCGCTGTCGAATCCGGTGCCGGGGCGATCGATACCCGGGGATTATTGGTCCCTGTCAGGTTCATTATGATATACTCACTCACCTCGCTCTCTGAGTCGTCGAGCTGAGGTACCGGCACCAGCAGCGTGTCTCTATAGGCAGGGAAGGTCACCGGCGAGGTAAGGGCCGTATAGTCGGTCCCGGCCGTGGCCGTACCTCCCACACTGAAGCTTACCGCAACGTCAGCATCGAACTGCTTGTCCGTAACGATCCGGAAGACACGATACGAGATGTTTTCATAGGCATCTGCTTTTTTGGTGATTCGCAAAGTGGCACTATCGGCATCGAGGATGGTAACCGTATGTGAAATAATCGTTCCGAGGTTTGCATTGACAGGAGTCCCCATATCAATGATAATTGTTTCATCGCCCTCTACAATACCATCCGGAAGAATAATAATTGGTATAGTAACCGTCGTATTCCCGTGAAGAAGTGTTACCGGGCTTTCAGTGATCCCATAGTCAGTCAATGATCCTGTTGCCGTACTGGAGGCATTCACCGTAAACGGTATGGTTACGTCCAATCCGCTAACGGCCAACAATTGTACGGTAATGTCAACCTCTCCAGGTACTGCTTCACTGTAAGACTGTGAAGCTGCTGTAAAGGTCACCGTTGGCGTCGGGTCGTTATCGGTAATGGTATAGGTGTGAACCGTATTGGTTCCCAATGTTGCATTAACCGGGTTCGAAAGGGTTACGATCACCGTTTCGTTGTTTTCGTCCAGCAAGTCATCCACAATCGAACCAATGGTGATGTCGTTGTTCGGGTCGCCCGCGTTAATGGTCAAAGTACCGTTGGCAAGGGTGTAGTCGGTGCCGGAACCGGTTGCTGTACCGGTTACCGTATATTCGACCAAAACATTAAGCCCACTGACCGCAGAAAGGTCGACCTGAAGGTCGGCTGAACTGACCGATTCGGCACCACTCGATGCGGTACTGTTGAAGGCAACCGTTGGCGTCGGGTCGTTATCGGTAATGGTATAGGTGTGGACCGTATTGGTCCCCAGTGTTGCATTAACCGGGTTCGAAAGGGTTACGATCACCGTTTCGTTGTTTTCGTCC
>DAOQAB010000066.1:0-1724 GCA_035353695.1 Prolixibacteraceae bacterium | reverse complement strand
TCGATGCGGTACTGTTGAAGGCAACCGTTGGCGTCGGGTCGTTATCGGTAATGGTGGATGTAACCTGTTGTGGTACATTTTCAATAGCATTATCGGCAGAAAGAATATCAATTACCACCGTTTCATCGTTTTCATCAAGCAAATCAGAAAGCGAAGTAATGGTTGCTGTTCCCGTCTTTTGTCCGGCTGGAATTGTGATATTTGTTGGCGATAAAGTAAAATCTACTCCTTCGTCTGCTGTACTGGAAGAATTTACCCCGATAGTGATTACTGCTTCTTCGGTAAAAGTATTATCCAGTGTCGCTGTAATGGTATTCGTTCCGCCTTCTTCTCCGAATGAAGTAACAGACTGCGAAAGGGTAACTTTAGGCAGGTCGTCATCAAGAAGGGTAATGGTTTGTCGCTGAACCCCGTCTTCTGTGCCATTGGTTACTCCGGTAATATCGACATCAATGGTTTGATGTCCCTCAACATCGGCATCCTGAATGGATGAAAGCGTTGCTGTACCCAATAATACTCCGGGTAGAATGGTAATAGTTGTTGAAGAAAGAGTGTAATCTGTTCCTTCAACAGCATTTAAACTCGTCGAACTTATGGTAACCGTTACTGTCTTTTCAGATGCAATCGATAAGGTTGCTGTAATGGTTGAAGACTCCGGAACATCGTTTTCAGCAATTGTAGCAGGAGAAACTGACAATGTAACCAATGGTGGATCATCATCATCATTGATCGTAACGGTTTGCTGCTGCGTACCAGCTTCGGTCCCATTTGTAACCGACGTAATATCAATAATTACCGTTTCATTCTCTTCATCGGTTGGATCCTGAACAGCCGTTACTGTTGCTGTCCCGCTTGTATTTCCTGCCAAAATGCTAATTGATGTAGAAGAAAAACCATAATCGGCACCACCGGTTGCAGTACTTGAAGCATTCGCACCGATATTGACGGTTGTATTCTGGCTTGAAGCAGCGCTAAGTGTAGTGGTAATGGTTGATGTACCGGCAGCTTCGGCAATGGTAGCATTATTGACCGTTAATGTTACGCTTGGGCCGGTATTGGCAGCTCCAATACTGGCTTGCCCCTGCGTCCAGTCCCCTGCGGCATCGGTATCTAAACCATTGGAAAAACGTTGGTGCGATTCGTTATAGATCGTAGAAGATCCACTACTTAAACTTACTGCATCAACAACAGTTGCACTGGGATCTTTAAGTGTAATGGTCGTACTATTATTAATATAACTCGACCCTTGCGGATTGCCTAATACAAGATAGGCTCCAACACCGGTATTGGATGGAAAACCTGTACCAGTATATTGAATAACCTGAAATGCTCCGCCTGCATTTAGCGAGCCAGAAAATGAAGGAGAACTGATTTCAATCGTCCAACCGGTTGTAAGGTCAAGCCCTGATGTTTTTATGTAAAGTTCAACCCACTCATCGTCGGAACCGGGTGAACCACCTGGTGCTGATGAAAAAGAACTACTGCTCCAGTCTTGCCGGGCATCGTTTACCACCTCGTTGATCACCACATCGACCGTGGTAAAATTCAACGTTGTATTATTGAAGATACCGGCATACGAGTTTCCGGCATCATCATCAAATGCTGTCCCATCAATTTCAACATAATAACCTGTTCCCTTTGCCAGAGTACCTGTTGGGTTGATGGTTACCACATTACCGGCAATCGAAATTCGACCATCCCCAATGGGTATCTGCTCGAATATT
>DAOQAB010000065.1:0-20331 GCA_035353695.1 Prolixibacteraceae bacterium | reverse complement strand
AAAAAAGAGTTCCAACTCAGTGCCATGACCGGTTTCGGAATTGATGGTGACCGTAAGGTTCAGCAAGCTGATTTTGAAATGGTACGGGGAAATTTCGAAGACAATAGTTTTGTCAAAGAAATCAAGTCGCACATCGAGAAAAAAACGAAGCTTGGCAACCGGATGCTTGAAGAGCTGAAAGAGTGCTGCCCGGAAAAAATCAGTGAAAGAAAAGATACGAAACAAAAATAGCGGCAAGGAAACCGGCAAAATCGGCAATCAAACTACAAACCAACGCATGACGGGTTTTCTTTACACCGATGGAACCAAAATAGACTGCCAAAATATAAAACGTGGTGTCCGATGATCCCTGAAAAGTACATGCTAACCGACCGATAAACGAATCGGCCCCAAATGTTTTCATGGCATCAATCATCAACCCCCGTGCGCCACTACCACTCAACGGTTTCATAAAGGCCGTTGGCAGAGCCTCCACAAAATCGGTATTCACACCCAAATTTTCAAACACCCAGCTTATCCCTGCAACCAGATAATTCATCGCTCCCGAAGCCCTGAAAATTCCAATTGCCACCAACATGGCAATCAGATAGGGAATGATTTTGATCGCTGTACCAAACCCTTCTTTGGCTCCGTCGATAAAAGCTTCGTACACATTCACCTTTTTAAACAGAGCCATCAATATAAAACCAATGATAATTCCGGTAAGGATCACGCCACTGGTAACATTTGAAACAACCTGCGCTTTCTCCTGTCCCATTGTGGAAAAAAACCAGATAATCGCACCAATGAGAGCAACCATTCCCCCCAACCAACCCAGTACTACCCGGTTGAATAGATTTATTTTTTGAATAATAGCAACAGAAATTAACCCGGCAAGAGTTGAACAAAACGTAGCAATCAGAATAGGAATAAAAACATCCGTCGGATTTACAGCCCCCAACTGAGCCCTGTAAACCAGAATTGAAACTGGTATAATAGTTAGCCCGGAAGCATTCAAAACCATAAACATGATTTGAGCATTGCTGGCTGTATCTTTTACCGGATTGGATACCTGCATTTCCTTCATGGCCTGTAACCCCATAGGTGTTGCTGCATTGTCGAGGTTCAGCATATTGGCTGCCACATTAAGCGTGATGGAACCGTAAGCCGGATGATCCTTCCCCAATTCGGGAAAAAGTTTCTGAAAGAAAGGTCCTATAACTTTTGACAACACCTTAACAATGCCTCCCTGCTCCCCGATCCGCATGATGCCCATCCAGAAAGTTAAAACACCGGTCATTCCCAGCGATACCTCAAAACCTGTCTTGGCCGAATCGAACATAGCAGTTACCAGCGAAGAAAAAATGGAATAATCCTGAAAAAAAATCAACTTAAAAATTGCAATCACAAATGCAATTAAAAAGAAAGAAATCCAGACATAGTTTAAAGCCATTGGGAACCTTTTTGATGGTTTTCACACAAAAGTTGGTTGTTCAAATCTAATAAAAAACAATATACCATCAGCGGCATTCTTTTGTTTAATTCATCATGTCAATTTATGTTAATGGCTTCCTTTTTTACCAAGAGTTCTTGTATCTTTACCCTCATGAAAAAAACGTTGGTAATAATCGTGTCCATATTGACATTAACCTATTCGACAACCATTTGTCGTGCACAGGAGAAATTTAAAGCCTCAATCTCCATGGGGCCAGTTTTCCCGTTGGGTGAGTTCAAAAGCGCGGATATAAATTCAGCCAAGGCAGGTTACGCCCAAAGTGGCTTTACCCTTAATGTCGACGGGGATTACTTTATCAACAACCAATTTTCATTTTCGATGCGGTTTCATTTTGGAAATGCGTCCATCAATCAATCCGGAAACACCAAACAGCTTTACTCTGGACTGAAAAAATACTATAACACCAGCGACACCACAGAATATGACATCAGTTTTTGGCAATGGGCTTCACCCCAAATCGGGTGCAAATTTCATTACCCTCTCGTTGTGAATAAGCTGTATCTGGAAGCAGGCGCATTTACAGGCATCAGCATCAACCAAATACCCGACCAAAATGCGGTTTACAAAGATGTAAAAAAAGATCAGCTGGTGATCTCTCAAAACGATGGCAACAACGACATCTCCATGCCCCTCTCCCTCTGTGCCGGCTGCCGTATCCAAATCAGCAAGACCATGCAGTGCAAAGTAAACCTCGAATATTTCCGCACCAACATCACATACAGCCACTCCATTTATACCCAAAGTTCAGAAACATCGAACAAAACCTTCATTTCGGGCAGTGACTATAAAATTCCCATTCAAACATTCGATGCAAGCATTGGCTTGGTTTACAGCTTCTAGACCAATAAATCTAAAGAATTTTCGAATATCGCACCCAACATCACGACTCCTTACTATGGCTTCTTGCAGAAAAACTCCATCCTTTTCAGCTGAAAATTTTCTTTTTCAATTTTCCTTCATTTAAATTTTAATCCGTATCATTGCACCCAGTTTGGTTGACGGTGATAAAAATTCGTTTCAACGTCATTAAAAGGGAATGCCGTGTAAATCGGCAACAGTACCCGCTGCTGTAAATCCTGTTAATTTTTATGACAATACTTAAGCCACTGCTCCGTTTTACAGGAATGGGAAGGCGTCATAAAAAGGGATAAGTCAGAAGACCTGCCATCGAGATAATACTTTTGCTTTCGGGAGAAAAGGCATTGATGCATACTCAGGTATACTTTATAAACCTCTATCAGAAAGCTCTTGAATAAATGTGTTCAAGTAACTTTAAAACTATTGATAATGATGAAATTTTTGAAAAACAGCTGGCTGGCAATTTTCGCGTTTGCAGCCCTGACAGCCTGTAACGACGATCGCGTTGCACCTGAAATTACTTCGTTCGCCCTTAGCGACACAACCATTCATGTGGGCAGCCAATTGGTACTGGAAGCTCAAATACAGTCGGATCGGGTGTTCAGTTACAATTGGATTGTGAACAACAAGACCCAAAGCAACGATGCTGTTTTTGTATTTACTCCGGAAACATCGGGCGAATACTCACTGAAACTGATCGTTGAAAATAAATTTGGCACCGACAGTGCCGAAGCAACAATTACCGTCCTGCCCCGTCTGGTCACCATCGACTTTGAAAACCTCACTCTCGGCACCAACTCGTATTGGAACGGATCGGACGGAAGCGGCGATTTCACTTCGGGCATAGCCACTTTTCCCAACTATTACAATCAGGACTATTTTAGTTGGGAAGGTTTCGCCTATTCAAATAAAAACGACACCATCACCAAGGGGTATTACAACCAATACAGTGTCTACGATTCGAAGAACAACGCGAATAAATATGCCATTTTCTATCCTCCTTTTTATGGTGCATCAAACATTCAATTTGGCAAAAATCAGCAGATCAATGTTCAGAGCATAAAAATTTGCAATGTGACCTATCCGGCGTTATCGATGAAAGAAGGCGACGACTTTGCCCGAAAATTTGGCGGCGCAACAGGCAACATGGAAGATTTTCTGAAATTAATCATTTATGGACTGGATGCATCGGGACATGTACTCGATTCGGTGAATTTCTACCTGGCCGATTACCGCTCAGCAGACAATAGCAAGGATTACATCGTGAACCACTGGACTACGGTAAACCTATCGAAACTGGGAGCCGTAAACCAACTTGGTTTCAAAATGGAATCGAGCGACAACAGCACATGGGGCATGAATACACCCTCCTACTTCGCCATCGACGACATCGTTTATTACGAACCCGAAAATTAGATTTTTATATTTTTATACTGTGTTGAAAAGCAAGAAGAAAGACCGGAAGATTCCCGGTCTTTTCTATTTTGTACAATGGCTTTACTTTACTGCTTTTGTGGATGTTTGGGTACAGGTTCCCTGCTTTTTGCAGGTACCTGATGAATTTTTACAGGTTGAAGTACATCCGCCTTTCGACTTGCACCCTTCGGCACCGGCATTTTTGCAGCATCCGGCTGTTGAAGCGGCACCCTCCTTACAACAGCTTTTCATTCCGGTTTGATCTTTCTTTTCAGCCTCAGGAGCAGTCGTCGTTGACTTTGGACAACTTTTCATCTCCGATTTGGCACAACATTTCTTTACCTCTTCCTTTTTCGCGGGAGTCTTAGTTGTCCCCTGACATTCGGTCGACGCATAGATTCCTACCGTCAACCCGATAAACAAAGTAACCAGTAATAAAATTTTTCTTTTCATAAGTTATGTATTAATTGTGTCAAAGATAACAAACCTTTCAGCTATTTAACTTTTTCCAGGCTATCTTTATAATGATCGAAAGCCTGTATGTACTTCTTACAAACCTCAATGTATGCAACAGCCTCTTCGTTTTTGGGATCATACCTTAAAACCCGTTCAAACATCGGGATTGCTTCTCCGAATTTTTGGGTAGAAAGAGTCATGGTGGAAATATAATTTACGGTATCTTCCACGGTCGCTTTTTTTGCCAGTTGGTTGGCTTCGTTAAATGGGACAGAAGCCTCCCTTAACAATGGATACACCAGCATGGATGCCATCTGAGTAAGGTATTTGCTGTTGGGGTACTCCCGCATGGCTTCGAGAATCACCGTTTTCATTTCGGCTTCGTTGTTCGAATCTTTATACAGGTTGGCAATGTAAAGCTTACTGAGGTCGGGCTTATAGTTCAGCTCAACCGATTTTTGAAAATATTTCATCGCCACATCCCGTTTATCAAGCTTCCGGGCCGTAAAACCAATGTTGAAAACAGTGGCAGGATCTTTAAACAACTCTCCACCGGCCTTGGCAATATACTTCTCGTAATAAGAATAGGCCGTTTTATAATCCTGCTTTTTTAAAAAATCAGAAGCCGCATATTTAAAACTGCTTACATACAAATAGATGGTGTTGGAATCGGTCGGAATCACTTTTTCACCAGAATTCAGATAGGATTCCCAATAACGAATGGCAGAGACAAAATCCTTGCGCTGGAAAGCTTCATTCCCGTCGTTTTTAGCCTTAAGCCCCGGCCTCAGGTTTTGTGCAAAAACCGGTACAACACTCAAAAAAGCCAAAACAAAAAACAATTTCTTCATCTGTCAGTTATTAATCTATCCCGATTCTCAAATATAGCAATAAATCAACACGGGAAAAAGAACACGGTAACAATCAAGGATTAAAACTCTCCTTGTTCCAAAACGTAAGAATATTCATGATCATTGTTTTATAATTGGTGGCTGCCTGATGGTTAGGCTCTTTCTCAAGAATCGAATTCAGATCGTTCAGTGCATTGCCCCATTGTTGCATTTTATAAAAGATAGTTGCCCGCAACATCAGACAATCAGCATTTTGATTTTCCGATTCAAGTACCGAGTTTAATAGATTAAGAGCCTCATCAAATGCCCCTTTCTGAAACAAAATCTCTGCTTCTAACTGTTTCTCATCCATCGTTTCAATGTTTTTCCTATAATTTCTGATGCCACTTCCACATAAAATGCGGGTATCTCGCATGCTTCCCTTCGACTTATATTCCGGTTAACCAACGGAATAACCGATTTAAAAAGGCTATCATCTTCCAGTTCACATTCACCACAGATCGCATATACGGGCTTTCCCAATTCCGAAGCTATTTTCAGTACCACGCCAGGAGCTTTCCCTTCATAAGTTGTCCGGTCAATTTTGCCTTCACCGGTAATAATTACATCGGCTGATCGTGCCAATTCTCGAAAGTTCAGCTTTTCAAGAATAAACGAAGCGCCATCCACGATTTCAGCACCAAACAAGGCATGAAAGGATGCTGAAATTCCGCCGGCAGCCCCACCTCCTGTTGTTTGGGAGATATCGTTCCCTGTAGCCTGAAAAAGAGAACCTGCAAACAGCGCCATATTTTTTTCCAACACCTCAACATCCATTGGTGTTGCCCCTTTCTGAGGTGCAAAAACCCGGGCAGCACCATCGGTTCCCAATAATGGATTTCTAACATCGGTAAGGATGGTCAGCTTTACATCCTTCAAAAATTCACGAGCCTGCCGATCTTCAATCCGCAGCACATTTCCCATTTGCCGGCCATTCCCTTCGGTTATTTCGCCTTCTTTTCCAACGAACTTTACACCCAACGCCATTAAAGCGCCCATTCCACCATCGACTGAGGCACTCCCTCCTACTCCGATCAAAATGTGTTTTGCCCCTTTTCTCACCGCATCGGCAATAAGCTGCCCGGTTCCATAACTGGTTGCATCCAATGCCGAATACTCCGACGGGAACAACCATTTCAAGCCCGAAGCCGAAGCCATTTCGACAATGGCCGTATGATCATCGCCCATAAAATAACCGCTTCCGATTTCCCTTTTCAACGGATCGAGAGCCTTGCAAGGGATAAAATCAGCCCGATAACATCCGTCCAGAATTTCAGCAGTTCCATCGCCACCGTCGGCAACCGGAAGCTTTATAACACGGGTAATCCCTGCTTTGTTCAACCCTCTTTCAATGGCATCGGCAAAAGCAAAAGCCGAAAGGGTTCCTTTCATGGAATTGGGTGCAATCAATACATTCATCAAAAATCCCCCCTCGAAACCTGTTGAATCCCTTTAATGTTTTTCAACTTATGAATCAGAAATTCAAGATGTTCCACATTATTTACAAAAACACGCAGGGTCCCCTCAAACTGTCCGTTCTTCGTATCCACATTGATCGAGCGCATTTGGATGCCCACATCCTTGGCGATGATATAAGAAATATCGCCAACAATTCCCTGCCGGTCTGAACCGCTGAGGTGAACCGTTGCCTGAAACGAGGTAAATTGTTTGGTCGACCGCCATTTTGCCTTGATAAAACGATAGGGGTACCGCTCGTACATTTGCTTGGCATTTGGACAGTTGGCCCTGTGTATCTTAATCCCTTCCTTAATCGTAATAAAACCAAAAATATCGTCGCCAAAAATTGGGTTGCAACATTTGGCAAGTTTGTAAATGACATTTTTCAAATCTTTGTCGATCACCAGGAAATCATCGTTTGAATCGAATGAGAGATTTTCAACCACCTTTTTTGGCAGAAGTTCTCCCAGTACTTCCTTTGCTTTGGTCTCCTGCTCGTCGCTTCCCCGAAGGATCTCCTTCAGTTGCAACGCTTCGATCTCCCCTTTCGAAATGGCATAAAACAGATCAACCGATGATTTTATTTTCAGTTGATTCAATATCAACCGGATATTCTCGTCGGTATAATCTATTTTCCAGTTTTTGAATTTCCGCTTGACAATCTCCCGGCCATTTTCAGCTTCCTTCTTTTTCTCTTCGTTCAGGCTCGATTTTATTTTGGCTTTGGCTTTCGTCGAAACAACAAAATCGAGCCAGTCCATTTTGGGACGTTGGTTGCTCGACGTTTCAACCGAGACCATATCCCCGTTTTTCAGCTTGTGCTTAATGGAAACTTTTCGCTCGTTCACCTTTCCGCCCACGCACTTATCTCCCAGATCGGAGTGAATATCGTAAGCAAAATCGAGGATGGTAGCCCCGGCAGGCAATCTTTTTAGATCGCCTTTGGGGGTAAAGACAAAAATTTCGTCGCTATAGATGTTCGTTTTGAATTCTTCAATAACATCCTCAGCATTTTGCGAAGAATTTTCGAGCATCTCACGAATACCTGTCAACCAACGATCGAGCTCCCCGCTACTTTTTCCACCTTTGTATTTCCAGTGGGCAGCCAACCCTTTTTCGGCAATCTCATCCATGCGGCGGGTACGGATCTGCACTTCGACCCATTTACGGTGGGGCCCCATCACCGTGGTATGGAGCGATTCGTAGCCGTTCGATTTGGGAATCGAAATCCAGTCGCGCATACGTTCCGTATTAGGCTGATACTCTTCGGTAACAATCGAATAAACCTGCCAACAATCCGATTTTTCTTCTTCCAGTTTGGAATCCAATATGATGCGGATCGCAAACAAATCGTAAACCTCTTCAAAGGTTACTTTTTGTTTTTTCATCTTGTTCCAGATGGAATAGACCGATTTGGTACGGGCTTTCATGTCGAACTTAAAATTCCTTGCTTCAAGTTTGGCCTCAATTGGCTTCACAAATTCTGAAACAAAGTTTTTGCGCTCTTCAACAGTCTCTTCCAGCTTTTTGACAATATTTTTGTATTCATCGGGTTTAAGGTACTTCAACGAAAGATCTTCAAGTTCCGACTTGATGTTGTAAATCCCCAACCTGTGGGCCAGCGGTGCATAAAGGAACGACGATTCGTTTGCATATTTTTGCTGCAACCCTTCCGACAACCCTTCAAGATTACGCATATCGACCAAACGGTCGGCAATTTTGATAAGTACCACCCGCAAATCGCCTGAAAGAGTGAGCAATAATCGCCTGAAATTTTCGGAGTTAACCGAAATAGTAACCGTATCGATGGAATTAATTTTGAACAACCCATCGAGAAGGCTTGAAACCTGATCCCCAAATTTTTTAGGGATCGAAGCAATTAACTCATCCTTTTCGGAAGTACTTTCGAATACATTGTGAAGCAGGGCTGCAACCACCGGATCGGTTCCCAACCCTATTTCAATAGCCACAATTTTGGCCACGGCTATAGAGTGATAAATAATAGGTGGACCCGATTCCCATGAAATATCACCCAGAATCTCATAGGCACTCCGGCACGCATCCTCAATCTTTTTGAGGTCGACATGGACACTGCTCTTTTCAAACAGTGAAAGCATATCGCTCAATGCATGTTCAAATTGGGTTTGAGCTTCCATGGTACATTGTTTTGGTAATTTTAAAAGCTTTAAACAAAAATAAAAATTAATTATTCTCTGAAAGTAAAACAGGCTTCTATCTGAATAAGACTTAACCTGCAAAAAAAAATCCTGTCTCGTCTGAAACAGGATTTTCTTTTATGGAAACAATTATTTTAAAATCGATCCTTCAGAATCTTCCTGATTTCCGTAATTCCAATCAGCTTATTTTCACCGATATTCACATCACCCCGTTCTTCCATTCGTTCTACAATTTCATCGATAGTGGTAATTGGGATTTTGTAATCTTTCAGGTGGGTAGGTAATCCCATCGATTCAAAGAATTGAATGGTTTTTTGAATAGCCTGGTCGATTGCTTTGTTTTCGTCGGCTTCGCTGATGCCCCAAACCCGTTGACCATACAGGATAATCTTGGCTTTCTTTGACTCACGCATCACGTTCATCACGCCTGGAAGGACAATTGCCAGCGTACGTGCATGATCAACGCCACAAAGAGCCGTGATTTCGTGTCCAATCATGTGTGATGTCCAATCTTCGGGCACCCCACAACGAATCAGACCATTGAGTGCCATGGTTGCCGACCACATAAAATTGGCGCATGCATCGTAATTGGCTGGATCTTTCAACACTTTCGGTCCTTCTTCAATCAGGGTAAGCAGAATACTTTCGGCCATACGGTCCTGCAAGGTGGCATTAACCGGATAGGTTAAGTACTGTTCGATGACATGGACAAACGCATCAACAACCCCATTCCCGATCTGGCGGGCAGGCAATGTTGCAACAACTTCGGGATCGAGTACCGAAAACTGAGGCAATACTTCCGAAGACGAAAAAGAGAGCTTTTCCTTGAATTCAAGCCTCGATATAACAGAATTGCCATTCATTTCAGTACCGGTAGCCGGTAATGTCAGTACAACACCAATAGGAAGAGCTTCAACCACCTCTTCGTTGTGAGCCAAAATATCCCAGGGGTCAACACCCTGATAACAAGAGGCCGCAGCAATAAATTTCGCAGCATCAACAACCGAACCTCCGCCTACTGCCAACAGATAATCGATGTCATTTTCTTCAATGACATCCAATGCTTTCATACATTTTTCGTAACTAGGATTAGGCTCGATACCGGGAAACTCATAAAATTCAATATTCCCCAATGCATCAACAACCTGATCATAAATACCGTTCGCTTTTATACTTCCACTGCCAAAAATCATCAAAACTTTTGCATCTTCAGGAATTTCGTCAGCAATAGTTGCTATCTGCCCCTTCCCAAATAAAATTTTTGTATGATTATAAAAGATAAAGTTGTTCATAAGTATTCGTACTTTTGTATTAAATTTTAGATTACAAAAACAAAAATAAAAAAATGACAATAGATTCGACCGATAAAAACGAAGGAAATTCATTTGAATATCGTCTGAAAGAAGTAAGCGACGAAGAGATTGTGAACATTCTCAGATTCAGGGAGCATTACCAGCCACAGGCTATAAAGGCAGCCATCAGGGAGGCTTTACACCGTGGAATTATTGAATCGGTTGATGATCTTGAAAAAGAAGAATTTAAACAACCAAGCATCCGAAAGAGCTTTTTTCCTGTAAGTTATAATGAAAATCAGAATTACACCTTGTTTAAAAGCCTTTGCCGGATTTGTTATCTGTTTGGAATTATTCCTTCGATTTACGGTGGAATTCAATTGGCAAACAAACAGATAACCCACGGAATCATTGCCATTCTTATCGGAATATCGTTCATGTACCTGACCTATAATCTCGAAAAAGGGAAGAAAATTTTCCATGCTCAACTAATGCTGATTTTCAACATTCCTGCCATTGTCTATGCAATTTATTGGCTCAAGACATCGGTTGATCCTGCAAAAACAGATTATTTAATCGCCATTGTATGCATCCTGATCCTTCTCTATACCACCTTATTCATTTACAAATTAACAACCCGGTTCAAACAGAATCTTTAATTTCTATTTTTTCCTTTATTTCACCGATTGAAAACAGCCCTTTGTCGAATATGAATTTTCGTTGGCATTCATTCGGTCTACCTTTGAACCATGAAAACTCTGACAACCCTGTTTTAAAAAAGGAGATGTTAAAATGAGATTAAGCCGATTCAGTTCCATTTTTGCCTTGCTGGGAATGCTCCTGGCCATGTTACTAAATTCCTGTACTACGGATATGAAAAAAAGTTATTCAAACATGGTTGATAAGGATTACGATGTGGAAGATTTTACCCGGATCAAATTTGAAGGGGCTTACAACGTAAAACTTATTCAGGGTGACAAACCATCGGTTGTGATGAGTACCACCCCACAACTTCAGGATAAAGTCAGGATTCGCGTTGAAGACGGCGAGTTGCACATCAAATCAAAGATCAGCAACTTAGGCTCTGACGAAATCAAGTTATATATCACCGTGAAAGATTTGCAAAACATCGACATTGAAGGAGGAGTATATCTTTCGTCGCCCGAATACCTGAATTTGAAGAACCTGAACATTGATGTTGCCGGAAGCGCTTTCATCAACATGAAAATAAATGCTGAAGAAATAAGGGCAAAAGCTTCTGGCGGAGTGAATATGGAATTTGATGGAAAAACCGATCGTTTCTATGCCGTTACCGAAGGAGCGGGCAATATCGATGCCGACCACCTGGAATCGAAAGAGGTTGAATGCCGGGTCTCCGGAGTTGGAAATGCCTCGGTTTTTGCCACCGAAAAGCTGAAAGCGACCGTAGAAGGTGTTGGTAAAATTGGTTATCGTGGCGATCCTGAAATCAACAAACAAGTTAGCGGTATTGGAATGGTATACCGAAAATAATACCTTTTACACGATTGAATAAACAGATAAAAAAAGCAGTTGGTTCTCAACTGCTTTTTTTATGTCAACAATGCCACCAGCACCGCTTTTATGGTATGTAACCGGTTTTCGGCCTGGTCAAAAACGATAGAAGCCGGACCTTCAAAAACCGTTTCGGTGACTTCTAACGATTCCAACCCGAATTTCTCGAACATCTGCTTCCCTACTTTGGTTTCTGTATTATGAAATGCCGGCAGGCAATGTAAAAACTTAACCTGAGGGTTACCGGTCATTTTCAGCACCTCTTCGTTAACCTGATATAGTTTCAGCAATTTGATGCGTTCAGCCCACACCTCATCGGGTTCACCCATCGAGACCCACACATCGGTATAGATGAAATCACAATCTTGAACGGCTTCTTCCAACCGATCGGTTAATAAAATAGAAGCTCCCGTTTCGTTGGCTATTTCGAGACATTTTTCAAAAAGCGCCAGCTCTGGCTGGCAGGAAACCGGAGCACATGCCCTGAAATCCATGCCCATCTTGGCTGCACCGACCATTAACGAATTCCCCATGTTATTCCGGGCATCGCCCAAATAACAGAATTTGATTTCTTTCAGTGGTTTTCGGGCATGTTCTTCCATTGTCAGCAAATCGGCAAGAATTTGGGTCGGGTGAAACTCGGTCGTTAGCCCATTGATCACCGGTACGGTAGAATATCGGGCCAGCTCTTCAACTATATCCTGCCCATAGCCCCGGTATTCAATGGCATCGTACATTCGGCTCAATACCCGCGCGGTATCTTTCATGCTCTCTTTGTGACCGATCTGCGACCCCGAAGGGCCAAGGTAAGTTACATGTGCCCCCTGATCATATGCCGCTACTTCAAAAGCGCAACGAGTGCGGGTTGATGTCTTTTCAAAGATAAGGGCGATATTTTTACCCATCAACCGGGGTTCTTCAGTACCACTCAATTTTTCCTCCTTCAGTTTTAGCGACAGATCGAGCAAAAATCGGATCTCTTCGGGCTTATAATCGAGTAACTTCAGAAAATGTTTGTTCTTAATCTTCATCTGTATTGATATTTAATCGTTTACTCATAATGCATGGTAATTTTTGAACCATAACGGCGATCTTCCAGCTTTTTGGCTTCGGTAATCACACTTTTCTTTCCCCCGTTTTCAATAAACCGCAGGGCTGCCCTGATTTTGGGTTCCATGGTTCCTTCAGCAAATGTACCCATTTCAAGATAACGAACGGTATCGGCATAATCAAGAAATTCAAGCTTTTCCTGAGTGGGTAATCCATAATCCTTATAAATAAACGAAACGTCCGTCAGGATATAGAATTCATCGGCACCAATCTGATGAGCCAGAACGGCAGAAGCCAAATCTTTGTCGATCACCGCATCAACCGTACGAATATTACCGTCACTATCAAAATAAACAGGGATCCCTCCTCCCCCTACCGCAATCACCACCGTATCTCTCGATACCAACTCTTTAACCAGTTCAAAATTCATAATAGAAATAGGTTCCGGCGAAGCAACCACCCTTCGGAAAAAACCATCTTTTTTTGCTGTCGGTTTGAATTCCCATCCCTTATGTTCCTTAAGCAAATTGGCTTCTTCCTGTGTGTAATTCTTCCCGATCCGCTTGGATGGATTGCTAAACGCATGGTCGTTGGGATCGACACAAACCATGGTCACCAGTGTTACAATGTTTTTTTGAATGTGATGTTTGTTCATTACATTCCGTAACATCCGCTCAATCATATACCCAATTCCACCCTGGGAATCGGCCACACAAACATCCAACGGCATCTGTTCAATCCCATACACCTGTTTACCGGCATCATTACGCATCAGAATATTTCCAACCTGAGGACCATTCCCGTGGGTAATGACCAGATTGTATCCATCCTTCAACAGATAAATTAAATTTTCGAGGGTCTGATAAGTATTGGCTTCCTGCTGCTCAATCGTTCCCGATTCATCATCCCTCAGCAGGGCATTTCCTCCCAAAGCGACCAATGCTGTTCGTTTCATAATTTTAATATTTGAACTAACATACAACGATTCATCTTAAAAAAAACTGATATTTTTCCTGTTTAACGGGAACTTACTTCGCCCAGCCCCATCAATCAGCTTAAAAACAGTTTAAACAAAGAGAATCAGATGAAGAAATAATGTAAAAGAGCGTTTATCGATTGAAAAAACAGGATGGCTGTTTCATCAATTTTGATAAATTTGCAGTTATTATTATCAACCCGTCATAGGATATGGCCGAAAAGAAAAAAGTTTCTGCTACTAAGTCAAAACAAAAAACTTCAAAAGTTGGGGTTAAAACCGGAAACCCGGCAAGAAAAGAGAAAACAGAAATCATCTTCGGTTTTATCCTTTCTGCATTTACCATATACCTGCTCATCGCCTTCGTAAGCTTTCTTTTCAATGCCGATGCCGACCAGAGTAAGCTCCAAATTAAATGGATCGATTTAATAAAGAACCCGGATATTAAAGTTGAAAACATTACCGGAAAAACCGGGGCATGGTTGGCCGACGTATTCATCAACCGATGGTTTGGTCTGGCATCTTTCCTGTTCATCTACCTGATGGTGCTCTATAGCATGAAATTATTCAACCAGAAGGTCAGGGCATTGCTCACCAAAACAATACAAGCGCTAGTTCTGTTGCTTTGGCTGTCTATTACACTTGGATTCACCTTCGAAACGAAATACGATTCGGCCAGTATCTATCCGGGTGGCATGATTGGCTATTACATCGCCGTTTGGCTCGACTCTATGATTGGAAAAATCGGTACATTCTTTGTCATGCTACTGGCAATTCTCATTTACTTAACGGTTGTCGTCGAGAATTTTGTTTCCATTTTTAAACGAAAGAATACCGGTAAGGAAAAGAAAGAAAAAAAATCAAGTTTCAAACAGGCTAAAGAAGAACAGGAAGAACCCGAAACAGAAGATGAGGATGAAGGATTAGTTGAAGAGGAAGAGGAAGAGGAAGAGAGAATAGATAATGATGAACGGGTTATTTTTGAAAGCCAGTCGAAAAAGGGGAAACCACAGAAAGATATTAATGAATTAATTTCCAGAGATGACGACGAATACTTCAATAACGAAGAAGAAGTATATATCCCTCCTCAAAAAAAAGAAAGCGCCCTAAGCAATAAAAAAACGTTCGTAGAGCCGGAACCTGTCCTTGACGATTCGGAACTTGAAGTGGAAATGGATGAACTTTCCGACGAAGAATACGAAAACCTTCCACCCATGGGGGATTATGATCCTACGCTCGATCTTTCTAATTACCATTTTCCGCCTATCGATTTACTGGAGGATTACTCCCACCTGAAGTCGGAAGTAAGCGACGAAGAATTAATCGAAAACAAAAACAAGATTGTTGAAACCCTACGGAACTTCAAAATTGAAATTGTTAAAATTAAAGCTACCATTGGGCCAACAGTTACTCTCTATGAAATTGTTCCGGCACAAGGGATCAGAATATCCAAAATAAAAAATTTGGAAGACGATATTGCCTTAAGTCTGTCTGCTTTGGGAATTCGAATCATAGCACCTATTCCGGGCCGGGGCACCATTGGTATTGAAGTTCCCAACAGGCAACCACAAGTAGTTTCAATGCGTTCAATTATCGCGTCGAAAAAATTTCAGGAAACCACGGCAGAACTGCCAGTCGCCATAGGACGAACCATTTCGAACGACATTTTCGTATTCGACTTAACCAAAATGCCCCACATTCTCGTTGCCGGTGCTACCGGACAGGGAAAATCGGTTGGTTTAAATGCAATTATCACATCAATACTCTACAAGAAGCATCCTTCCGAAGTCAAATTTGTGTTTATCGATCCGAAGAAAGTAGAATTAAACCTCTACGCCTCCATCGAAAAACACTTCTTGGCCAAGCTACCCAATTCCGACGAGCCAATCATCACCGATGTTGAACAGGTAAAAGCGACTCTCATGTCTATTGGAGTAGAAATGGACAATCGGTATAACCTGCTGAAGATTGCCCATGCACGGAATGTAAAGGAATACAACAAAAAATTCATTAGCCGCAAACTCAACCCTGAAAAAGGCCATCGTTATTTGCCCTACATTATTGTGGTGATTGACGAATTTGCCGACCTGATCATGACGGCAGGTAAAGAAATTGAATTTCCTATTGCCCGAATTGCCCAGCTGGCCCGTGCCATCGGTATTCACATGGTAATTGCCACCCAACGACCTTCAACCAATATCATTACCGGGGTTATTAAAGCAAACTTCCCCTCCCGCATCGCTTTTAAAGTAGCCTCGATGATTGACTCCCGAACCATCCTCGATCATCCGGGTGCTAACCAGTTAATCGGTAAAGGCGACATGCTTTTCTCGGCAGGAAGTGAGCTGGTGCGGCTTCAATGTGCCCTTGTTGATACCCCTGAAGTTGAAAACATTTGCGAACATATCGCCAGTCAGCAATGCTACCCAACCGCCTATCTACTACCCGAATGCACTGGAGATGATGGAGAAGCACCTGGTGCGGTTGACCTGAACCAGAAAGATGAGTTTTTCGACGATGCCGCACGGTTAGTCGTTTTAAACCAGCAGGGTTCAACATCAATGATCCAGCGAAGATTCTCGATTGGATATAACAGAGCCGGCAGAATCATGGACCAACTGGAAGCCGCAGGTATCGTAGGCCCCAGCGAAGGCAGCAAGGCGCGCAGGGTTTTGTACCAGGACGAATACAGTTTGGAACAATTATTGAATAACATGTAAAATATGGCAATAGATTTGCCACATTCGCCAAGTTTATATAAAATTGCAACCATTTTTATAGTAAACGTTGAAGGGGCGTTTAAACGTTGAAATTATAATACACTTAAAATGAAGAAAATTATTGTTCTGTTATTTTTATTGAGCTCTGTTCAGCTCTTCTCTCAAACCGATACAAAAGCAAAAAACATACTTGATAAAACTTCCGAAAAAACCAGAAGTTACCAAAGCATTAAAGCCACATTTGAATTCAACATGCGAAATGAGGAATCTGGCTTAAATGAAACATCCAATGGCACCCTGATCCTTCAAAAAGATAACTATAAATTATCTTTCAATGGCGTCGAAATCTATTGTGATGGAAAAACCCTCTGGACATACATGAAGGAAGCACAAGAAGTGAACATCGCTAATGCTGGAGCCGACGAAGAAACCATTAATCCGGCAACCATTTTCACCATTTACGAAAAGGGATATAAAAACAGCTACATTGGCGAATCATCTATTGGAGCAAAGAAAACCTACAAAATTGAATTATTGCCGCTTCAACCCAAAGATTTCTCAAAAGTCATTCTTGAAATCGAGCAATCCACTTATCAGATACAAAATGCCAAATTATTTGGGAAAGACAATAATATTTACACAATCAAGCTATTAACAATTGAAACTAACAATTCTTTCGATGCCTCTACTTTCACCTTCGACACTAAAAAGAATCCAAAAGTAGGAGTAAACGACATGAGATAAACCCTTATTGAAGAAAGCTCTCTATTGCCAATCGGTAAGAATCGAGGCCAAATCCCATAATACTTCCCACACACACCGGGCCGATGACTGATTCATGTCGGAAACTCTCCCTGGTCAGTATATTTGAAATATGTACTTCGACCACGGGGGCTTTAACCGCTGAAATGGCATCACGTATGGCAATTGAGGTATGAGTATAAGCGCCAGCATTTAAAATAATCCCGTTGGTTTCAAATCCAACGCGATGAATAAAATTAATGAGTTCCCCTTCAACATTGGATTGAAAATAGGAAAAGGTTATTTCCGGATATTTCAATTTCAGGTTTTCGAAAAAAATATCGAAACTCTGATCTCCGTAGATCCCTTTTTCACGAACCCCTAAAAGGTTCAAATTTGGTCCATTTATAATAGTTAAGTGCATGTTCATAGTCATTATTGATAATGTTGCCAAAGATAAAAAGTCATTTATAAAAAAAAAAAGACTTTACAGAACCAATATTATTGATAATTGTTTTAACTTATAAAGAAAAAATGAGAATTATATGAAATGGGATGAAAGCATCAAAGGATTTGAAGACTACTTACGTTTGGAAAAAGGCCTTTCAATTAACTCTATTAATGCGTATATCAATGATATAAACAAATTATTAGATTTTTTGAGAGACAATTTCAAAGGTACCACTCCTCAAAAGGTTAGACTAAATCATTTGAAAAGTTTTATCGAATGGTTGAATGAAAAGGGTGTTAGCCCTAGAACACAGGCCCGGACTATTTCGGGCATTAAATCGTACTTTAAATATCTGTTAATTGAAGAAAAAATTAACAGTGATCCGACATCGCTTCTTGAATCTCCTCGAATTGGGCGAAAATTGCCCGATGTGTTAAGTATTGAGGAGATTGACTTGCTAATTAATTCTGTTGACGTAGAGAAACCGGAAGGGCAACGAAACAAGGCCATATTGGAAACCTTATACAGTTGCGGATTACGGGTCTCAGAACTCGTCAATTTGAAAATGAGCAATCTGTTCTTCGACCAGGGTTACGTCAAAGTAGAAGGAAAGAACAATAAAGAACGACTAGTACCTATCAGTAGCCGAGCCATCGTTGAGATTAACAAATACATTGAAGGCTACAGGAAAACGTTAAAAGTGGTTCCTAGTGCTCAGGACATTGTTTTCCTGAACCGCAGAGGGCAGATGTTAAGCCGGGTAATGATATTTACCGTTATTAAAACACTTGCCATTCAGGTTAATCTCGACAAAAAGATCAGTCCGCACACGTTCCGGCATTCTTTTGCAACCCATCTGATTGATGGAGGTGCCGATTTGAGATCCGTTCAGGAAATGCTTGGCCATGAATCGATTCTGACCACAGAGATCTATACTCATCTCGACAGGGAGTATTTGAAAGATACAATCAATCAATTCCACCCACGGTCCTAACGAACTATTTCAAGAAAAACGAAATTCGTGGAAATAAAAAATGCCGGTCAAAAAACCGGCATTTTTATTAATATATCGAACGTTTCCTATTTCGAAAGTCTTGCTTTAAGCGCTTCAAACTGTTCTTTCATCTCTTTCGGCAGTTTATCGCCAAATTGAGCCTGGTGTTCAGCAATCAGTTCACATTCATCCAACCATGCTTCTTTGCTAACGGTGAGAAGTTCATCCATTTTTTCAGCCTGGCCAGCCAAACCTTCAATGTTGATATCTTCTTTCTTTGGAACAAATCCAATTGGAGTTTCAACAGCATCAACATTCCCCATTACACGGTCAAGAATCCAACCTAAAACACGGATGTTATCGCCATAACCTGGCCACAAGAATTTGCCTTCAGCGCTCTTACGGAACCAGTTTACATTGAAGATAAGTGGCAATTTGCTCTTATCGGGTGCAATTTGTTCAATATTCGACCAGTGACCAAAATAATCGGCCATGTGGTATCCGCAGAATGGCAACATCGCAAATGGATCACGGCGAACACCTGCTTTCAAACCAATAGCAGCAGCAGTTACTTCAGAACCCACGATCGATCCCATGAATACACCATGATTCCAGCTGAATGACTGATAAACGAGAGGTACCGTACCAGGACGACGACCACCAAACAAGATAGCCGAAATTGGCACACCGGCTGGGCTTTCCCAATCAGGATCGATTGCCGGACATTGTTTTGCAGGAGCAGTAAAACGTGAATTTGGATGTGCTACGGCTTCACCTGCTGCCGGATCGTAAACTTTATATTTCCAGTTAATGGTTCCAGCTGGACAGTCGTGTCCAATTCCTTCCCACCAAACATCCCCATCGGGAGTAACACCTACGTTGGTGAAGATGGTATTTTTAGCCGCGCTCAACATGGCATTTGGATTAGTATCCATCGATGTGTAAGGAGCAACTCCGAAGAAACCTGCTTCTGGGTTAATTGCACGCAAAACACCTTCGCTGTCGAACTTCATCCAGGCGATATCATCACCTACAGTTTCTACTTTCCATCCCGGGATGGTTGGTATCAACATGGCAAGGTTGGTTTTACCACAAGCACTTGGGAACGCAGCGGCAATGTATTTCTTCACACCTTTAGGATTGGTAATGCCCATGATCAGCATGTGCTCAGCCAACCAGCCTTCTCTGCGAGCCATATTGGTAGCGATACGAAGAGCAAGACATTTTTTTCCTAACAGGGCGTTGCCACCGTAACCTGAACCGTACGACCAAATTTCGTTGGTTTCAGGAAAATGAGAAATATATTTTTCTTCAATTGGGGCACAAGGCCATTTTACATCTTCCTGACCTGGCTGAAGTGGTGCACCTACCGAATGGATACATGGGATGAAATCATCATTACCCAAAACATCCAGCACTGCCTGTCCCATGCGGGTCATTATGCGCATATTTACAACAACATAAGCAGAGTCAGTAATCTCAACACCGATCTTCGCAATATTTGATCCAAGAGGACCCATGCTGAATGGAATCACGTACATAGTACGGCCTTTCATGCAACCTTTATATTTGCCAAGCATTTCAGCCTTCATTTCAGCAGGAGCTTTCCAGTTATTGGTTGGACCTGCATCTTCCTGTTTATCAGAACAGATAAATGTGCGGTTCTCAACACGAGCCACATCACTTGGATCGCTATTGAAAGCATAGCAACCCGGACGTTTTTCATCATCCAGCTTTACAGCCATGCCCGATTTGACCATACCATCCAACAAACGCTGGTTTTCTGCTTCTGATCCATCACACCAATATACATTATCGGGTTGG
>DAOQAB010000064.1:0-20862 GCA_035353695.1 Prolixibacteraceae bacterium | reverse complement strand
AAACTTCCGCTGGCTAACCACCTGCACTACATTCAGGATTTCTTTGTTTTCTTGCTGGCGGATATTCACTGTCCGGTCAGCCACTAGGTCAAATGTTTTACAGGTATTCCACATTTACTTTTTTGAAGAATTTCTCTTCCAGCAATTTCACAATGCGTTTAATAACGGTTTTCCTGATTTCGATCTCAATAGGCTGGTCGGGGTCCTGATGTGCCCAGTTGATGCGGGTTCCCACAATGATGTGGATAATGTCGTGTCCCAGCAGCAGTTTTACCACCTCGTCGGCGGGCGAATCGTACAAGCGGGTTTCGCTGCTATAGTTCTCGAGAATCTCTTCGACCTTCGAAATGGTCAGGATCCCTTCGGTTACCAGGTCGAAACCATCGAGCCGGGAGATAGGTGGCAGGGTTGGGTCGGCATGGTGCTGAACCATTTCAAGATGCAGATCCAGTTCGCGGGCAATGATCTCGGCCGTGGTGCCCCCACAAATAACTTTGGAGCCTTTGAACTCTTTGATCCGCTCTACAAACCCAATGTCTTTGATTTTATAGAACGGTGGCCCGGTGATAAGCATGATTTCGCGGGCTTCGCGCTGGTAAATTACTCCGCAGGTGGCATCGTCTTTCAAATTATACTGGTCGTTGGTCAATGCCCGGTTCAAAATCTTTTTTGCCAGTTTCGATGCCGAAATTTGAGGCTGGTTTTCGACCAGTTTCAATGCAAAATCAACCACATGGTCGTGGCCCCAGCCCATATCGAATTTAAAGGTGTCGATGCCCGACTGGGTGATACCATCGGTGAAAAAGATCAGCCGGTCTTCCTTCAGCATGTAGAACTCCTGACAGCGGAGCACTTTCCCCATATTTTCAATTCCGCTGATTTGCAGTTCATAGATGTTGGCGGGACGGAAACGTTCGTTGTTTCGGATAATGATTACCGGCGGGTTGTCGTAGTTGATGATCTTTACCAGTCCGTCGCTGGCAATTTCAATGACCGTGAAGGTGGCATAATTGGGAATTTCGCCCGACGATGGCAACACTTTCATGATAATTTGGGCTGCAATTTCGGGTTTGGTGTGGAAGCTGGTGTAGTTCAATGCCATGGTTGCCGTGAGGGTGGCCAATACGTTGGCTTTGATGCCATGGCCCACGCCGTCGGAGAGTACCAGCACCGTGCGGCCCTCTTCTTTCACCAGCCTCGAAATAAATACGTCGCCGCTAACCTCTTGTCCTTTGGGGCGCATTTGCTGAATGTCGATCTCGGTATGATAGGGTAGGGTCATGGGCGCAACTATTTTTCCTCGTCGACACTGTATTTTTGTGACTCGATGATGGAGTTCAGAAGTTCTTCGGTTTGGGCTGCATTTTCGCCCAATAAATAGGCAATTTGCTGAACCGTTTTCATGTTTTTGCGGTTCACCTGCCGGGCCCGTTCAATGATTTCAGCCCGTTCGAGCATCGGAGCCGACAAGTCACGGATGAGCGCACCGGCAATTTTGTTTTTGTGGATGGTGGCAATCTCAATGGCCAGCAGCTTGTTCTGGTATTTGATGTCGCGGTCGATTCGGCTTTCGCCCGTTTCAAAAATGGAGCGGAACATATCGACCATTACCTGAGGAACCAGCATGTCGAGGTCGGCGCCTTTCAATCCGGGAATGGTCTCGAACAGCTCTTCGTTTTCTTCGCCCACCAGACGGGCAAACCCCAGGTTGCTGTCGATGATCTTCAGGTCGCTGTTTACAATCACAATGCCTGCCCTGATTTTTTGGAGCATGGTTGCCGAAATCAGCTTCTCGGCCTCCGATTCTTCCAGCTTTGTTTCAAGCCGTTTTCGTTCGGTAATATCAATGATGGAACAAAGAATCCCTCTGGAACCAAAATCGTTGGTTTTCAATGCCGATTTGTTCACAATGACATTCCGTATATCGCCGTTGGCATACTTCATGGTGGTTTCATAGAACTGATCGATCCCGGTTTCGTAGATTTCATTATCCCTGATCGATAATACATCGGCCTGTTTGAACGGCATGATTTCATCGGTTGTTTTCCCGATAAGCTCCTCTTTCGATTTACCAATGATCCAGGCAAAGGCTTTGTTGCATTCGATGATTTTGCCGTCGCCGAAACGGCTGAATACCGGAATCGGGAGTGAATCGACAATCGTATCGTTCAATTCTGAAGAATTGCTGTTGGTTTCTTCAAAAATGTGGTTGGCCATAGCGTATTTTTTAGTTCTACCCGACTAAAAATAGTCATTCAGAAACTTATAATCAATAAAGATTTTAATTTTTAAGCGGCTGGCTTAATTAATCTGTTTTTCGTATTTTGTAGGTCATTATGAATTTGCATATTTGCAGGCTATTTGAATTATGGAAAACAAAGATAATCATCTTTGAATATTAGATGGTTGCAGGATGATGTGATTTCGGTTCGGGTTTTCCTGACTTTCATAATTCAGTAAATAAAATATCAAGCCAATGAAGTTATCCATAGTTGTTGAATTGTTGGATGCCCGGGTTGTATCAGGGAGCGTTTCGGAAGAGGTGGTTGAAACCGGTTTTTGCTCCGATTTAATGAGCGATGTGCTGACGCTGGAAACCGAACGGATGTTACTGATTACGGGCATGGCCAATCTGCAAACCATTCGTACGGCAGAGATGGCCGATATTCATTGGATCTTGTTGGTTCGAAATAAGAAAGCGACCCAAGAAATGCTTAAATTAGCCAATGAATTGGGCATTGTGATGATCGAAACGGCAATGTCTTCCTTTCGTACCTGCGGGATATTATACAATGCGGGTTTAAAACCGGTATATTAAAAGGCGTATGGTCAGACTGAGGTATGAAATAGAAGGCGGGAACTTCAACCGGGCAGGAAATGCTTCGAGCAATGTAAAGAAGGTGTTGAAGCAACTTAACATCGATCAGCGTTTGATCAAAAAAGTGGTTGTCGCCTTGTACGAAGCCGAAGTAAACATTGTGGCCCACGCCTATGGCGGCTATGTGAGTGTGGAAATTTCCCCGACGCAGATCGATATGATTGTTAGCGATAAGGGGCCGGGAATTCCCGATGTTGAAAAGGCCATGAAAGAAGGTTTTTCTACTGCTTCCCAAAAAGTGAGGGAGATGGGCTTTGGCGCCGGGATGGGCCTTCCGAATATTAAGAAAAATGTCGATTCACTTGAGATTGATACGATCGTTGGGGTTGGAACGACTTTGAAAATGACCAAATTATTCAATGATGCAGCCGAGTGAACCATTCCATCATGCACTTTATGTCGACGAAGAAAAATGTATTCGTTGCACACATTGTGTAAAGATTTGTCCTACCGAAGCTATTCGCATTGTCGATGCAAAGGTGGAGATCAGGGAGGAGCGTTGTGTCGATTGCGGTGAGTGCATGAGAGCCTGTCCGCAAAAAGCCATTAAGGTGGAGCACGACGACCTGAACCAGATATGGGAATACCCTTACCGGGTTGTCTTGTTCCCATCGGTGTTCCTGGGGCAATTCCCCGAGAGCATTACCGAAGATCAGGTGTACGCTTCGTTGAAGGCTATTGGCTTTACCCATGTGTATGAAGTGGAACAGCCCATCGAAGTGATGAAAAATCAGATGCGGAAAGCCATTCGGGAGAATAAATCGGAATATCCGGTTATCTCCACTTTTTGTCCGGCAATTGTTCGGTTGATCCGGATCCGGTATCCGTCGCTCACCGAGAATATTGTCAGGGTAAAAGCCCCGCACGATCTGGGCGCTCTCTGGGTATTGAAACAGTTTGAAGAGAAGGGGATTGATGCATCGCAGGTGGGGATTTTCTACGTGACACCCTGTGCGGCAAAAATTGCAGCGGTGAAAAGCCCGCTGGGTGAAAAGGAATCAATTATCACCGGAGTGATCAATCCGAAACAATTAAATAACAAAGTGATGGCAATTGTCGACAAGGTAAATCCGGTCGACAGTTCCGAACTTCGTAAAAACCTTACCAAAGAAGGAATTCAGTGGAGTTTAACCCACGGCGAAACCTGGTGGCAACCCAAACGGTCGATTGCGGTCGATGGGATCCATAATGCGATCCGTTTTCTTGAACGGCTCGAGAACGGCAACGTACCGAAAGTCGACTTCCTTGAAATGAGGGCTTGCGACCGTAGTTGTGCCGGAGGAATACTGCTTTCACAAAACCGGTTCTTAATTGTTGAACGGCTGAAAAGCCGGGCAAAGAAATACCCTTCGTCTGAAAAGACAGCGTGGCTGTCAAACGATGATTTCGGTGAACTTGAGAAGATGATGGTTACCGACGAAATAGTACCTCGCCCCATGTTGCGTTACGGAAGCGACATGGCCAAAGCAATTGACCGCATGGAGAGGGCTCGGAGCATAATGTGCCACCTGCCCGGAATCGATTGTGCAGCCTGTGGGGCGCCTACCTGTCAGGCATTGGCCGAGGATATGGTCAATGGCCGGGCTCGGATGTCTGATTGCATTTTTATTCAGCAACTCTGGCAGAACGATGGAAAAATAACGCCCCAGCGGGCTTTTGATCGAATGGAAAAAAAATGGGGCGTAGGACGTTTCGACCCCGATTGTACTAAAAAAGGAGCAAAAAATGAAGGTTTCTGAATTAATCGAAAAACTTGAATTGACCGTGTATACCGGTGCTGAAGGATTGGATCGTAACATCAATGGTGGTTATGTTTCCGACATGCTGAGCGATGTGATGGGAAACGGTAAGGAAGGAGATGTGTGGATCACCCTTCAGAATCATTTGAATGTAATCGCTGTGGCTTCGCTCAAAGAGATGGCCTGCGTGATTCTGGTTAAAGGGATTATCCCGGCCGGCGATGTGGTGGAAAAAGCCATCGAAGAACATATTCCCGTGTTGGGTAGTAAGGAAAAGACCTTCGATCTGAGCGGTAAAATTTATCAATTGCTAAAATAGAAATGCAAAAATTCAGGGCCGATCTGCACATTCATACGGTCTTGTCTCCTTGCGGAAGTTTGGAAATGAGCCCCGGGAACATTGTGCAGTCAGCGTTGAAAGCAAAACTGGATATCATTGCCATCACCGATCACAACAGCACCAAACAGGTTGCCGTGGTGAAAAGGATGGCCGAAAAGCAGGGCTTGTTTGTGATTGGCGGGGCTGAAGTGAATACTGCCGAAGAGGTACATTGCCTGGCTCTTTTTGAACACGACGACCAGCTTGCCGAATTTCAGGCCTATCTCGACCAGCATTTGCCGGTGGTGAAAAACAATCCGGCAAAGTTTGGCTATCAGGTCGTGGTCGACGAGGATGAGATTATTCTGGAAGAAGAGGAGCGTTTGCTGATCATTGCTCTCGATGCCGGGATTCTTGAGGTGGAGCGGAAAGTCCATTCGCTGAACGGGCTTTTTATCCCGGCGCATATCGACCGGCCTTACAACGGGATTATCAGTCAGCTCGGTTTCGTTCCCCGCAACCTGACGGTTGATGGTTATGGCATTACTCGCCGGGCGCGTTTGTACGAATGGGAAAGCAATCCCCGGTTAACACTGAACCCGGTATTGATCAGGAACTCGGATGCCCATCGGCCTGAAGATGTAGGGGCACAGATAACCATTTTTGAAATGGAAGAAATCTCGTTTTTGGAAATCAGAAAAACGCTGAGGGGAGAAGACGAACGACACATCATAATTGATTAAAAAACGAATGATTGTTTAAAGCGGTGAAAGAACTTTCGTTACACATACTGGATATTGTTCAGAATTCGATTTCGGCACAGGCTTCGAAAATTGAAATTCTAATTGAGGAAAAAATTCCGGAAGATCAATACATTATTGAAATAACCGACAATGGGACCGGAATGGACGAGGAGATGCTGAAGCATGTAACCGATCCGTTTTTCACGACCCGTACCACCCGAAAGGTGGGCGTGGGTTTGTCGCTGTTTCAGCAAAATGCCGAGCAAACCGGAGGGTTTATGACCATTGATTCAAAAGTGGGAGAAGGGACGAAGGTCCGGGCCGTTTTTGGCTACAAGCACATCGACCGGTTACCGTTGGGCGATATGGCCGGTACCATGACGATACTCATTGGTGCAAATCCCAATATTCGGTTTATTTACAACCATATTACCGCCCTGAGCGATTTTGAATTCGATACCGATGAGGTAAAAGAGGAGCTCGAAAAAGTTCCAATCAACCACCCCGATATTCTGAAGGCGCTGAAAGAGCTGATCGCTGAGAATCTGGATATGATCGAGGCGGGGAAGTGAAGAAATGAGAGAATGATTGAATGCGAGAATGAAGGAATAGATTACCTTGCTTAAGAGCTAAAAGATAGAACTTGGAATATATAAACAAAGAAGACAATGAAAATCACATCACTGGCAGATTTAAGGAAAATTAAAGCCGAAGTCCAGGAGAAGATTAAACTTCGGGAGTATGGCGAGAATGCGGAAAACATTGTGCAAATCAAAGTCGCTATGGCCACATGCGGAATTGCAGCAGGTGCTAAGGAAATTATGGGTTATCTGATTGAAGAGCTCGATTTTCAGGGAATTGATGCCGTTGTAACCCAAACCGGTTGCATGGGATATTGTTATGCCGAACCAACTATCGAAGTGATTCTTCCCGGGAAAGCGCCGGTGGTTTATGGCTTCGTTTCCCGCGAAAAGGCGAAAGAAATCATCGACGAGTATATTGTGAAAGGTGAAATGGTTGATGGAGTGATTCCTGTCAATTATAAAACAATCGACGAATAATTATAATTTTCAAACATCAAAACAAGATGGCTGATTATAAGATGCATATTTTAGTTTGCGGCGGAACGGGTTGCCGGGCTTCGCAATCGGAACAGATCGCAGACAATTTTAAAAAGGAACTGGAACTTCAGGGTTTGCAAAACGAAATAAAGGTGGTTACTACCGGATGTTTCGGTTTTTGCGAAAAAGGGCCGGTAGTAAAAATCGTTCCCGATAACACGTTCTATACCGAAGTGAGTCCGACCGATGTGAAGGATATCGTAAGCGAACACCTCATTAAGGGGCGTCCGTTGAAGAGGCTTCTCTATTATAACCCGAAGAATTTCTACCATGTAGCCAGTACCTCCAATATCGATTTCTATAAGAAACAGGTACGTGTCGCTCTCCGTAACTGTGGTTTTATCAATCCCGAAGTCATTGATGAATACATTGCCCGCGATGGTTATTCGGCCCTGGGAACGGTATTGTCCGAAATGACCCCGGAAGAGGCCATTCAGATTGTAAAGGATTCGGGCTTGCGCGGACGTGGCGGCGGCGGTTTCCCTACCGGTTTGAAATGGGAAATTACCCGTGCTTCACAGAACGACCAGAAATACGTGGTTTGTAATGCCGACGAAGGTGACCCCGGTGCCTTTATGGACCGTTCTATTCTTGAAGGCGACCCTCATTCGGTCATCGAAGCAATGGCTATTTGTGGTTATTGCATTGGTGCAAACAAGGGGCTGGTTTACATCCGTGCGGAGTATCCGCTGGCCATTAGCCGGTTGAAGGTCGCTATTGCACAAGCTCAGGAATATGGGCTGTTGGGCGACGACATTATGGGAACCGGTTTCAATTTCGACATTGAACTGCGTTACGGTGCCGGAGCTTTTGTCTGTGGTGAAGAAACAGCGCTGATCCATTCCATGGAGGGTTGTCGTGGTGAACCAACCTTCAAACCACCTTTCCCTTCCGTTTCCGGTTATCTGGGAAAACCAACCAACGTGAACAATGTAGAGACATTTGCAAATATTCCCGTAATTTTCAACAAGGGAGCCGCGTGGTTCAGCAGCATTGGTTCCGAAAAATCGAAAGGCACCAAGGTTTTTGCACTGGCAGGGAAAGTGAATAATGTTGGTTTGGTTGAAGTTCCGATGGGAACCACTTTGCGTGAAGTGATTTTTGATATTGGTGGCGGGATCCGCAACGGTAAACGTTTTAAAGCCGTTCAAACCGGAGGACCTTCCGGTGGTTGTTTGACAGAAAAACACCTCGATACTCCCATCGATTACGATAATTTGATAGCTGCTGGTTCCATGATGGGGTCCGGAGGTATGATTGTACTCGACGAAGACGACTGCATGGTTTCGATTGCCAAATTCTACCTCGAATTCACATTGGATGAATCGTGTGGAAAATGTACACCTTGCCGGATCGGGAACAAACGGTTATACGAGATTCTTGATAAAATAACCCGAGGTGAAGGAACTCCCGACGATTTAACCCGGCTTCGTCAGTTGGCTAATGTCATTAAGGATACTTCACTTTGTGGCTTGGGACAAACTTCTCCCAACCCGGTTTTGTCGACCCTCGATAATTTCTGGAACGAATATGAGGCACATGTGGTCGATCAGCGCTGTCCGGCTGGGCAGTGTAAATCGTTGTTGCATTACGAAATTGATCCGCTGAAGTGTACCGGTTGCACGGTTTGTTACCGGAATTGCCCGGTTGGGGCTATCTCGGGTGAGAAGAAATTGCCACACAGTATCAACCAGTCGTTGTGTATCAAGTGCGGTGTTTGCCACGACAAGTGCAAATTCAAGGCGATCAGTATTGTTTAACGGTGTTGAAAAGGAACGAAAATGGATAAAGTAAAATTAACCATCGATCATAAAGAAGTGGAAGCAGCGAAAGGGGAAACTATTCTTGAGGCTGCAAAAACCGTTGGGATACATATTCCCACGCTTTGTCACATGAAACTGCACGATATGGGTATTGAAAATAAGCCAGGAGGTTGCAGGGTTTGTGTGGTAGAAGTGAAAGGTCGCCGAAACCTGGCGCCGGCATGTATTACGGAAGTCATGGAAGGGATGGAGGTTAGCACCCATACCATGAGGGTGATCAATGCCCGCCGCACGGTAACCGAACTGATTATTTCCGATCACCCGTTCGAGTGCCTTACCTGTGCGAAGGCCGGTGAATGCGAACTTCAGCAGCTTGCTCAGGATATGGGTATCCGTGAAATTCATTTTGAAGGAGAAAAATCGACTTACCGGAAAGACACGTCACCGGCTATCATTCGCGACCTCGATAAGTGCATTATGTGCCGTCGTTGTGAAATGATGTGTAACCAGGTGCAAACAGTAGGCGTTCTTTCGGCTATCAACCGTGGATTTAAAGCGGTTGTTTCACCTCCTTTTGAAGAAAACCTCGACCATTCGGTTTGTACCTATTGTGGCCAGTGTGTAGCTGTTTGCCCAACCGGTGCGTTGACCGAATACGACCATACACCGGCTGTAATCCGTGCTCTTTCCGATCCGACTAAAACCGTGGTCGTTCAAACAGCACCTGCGGTTCGCGCGGCATTGGGCGAAGAATTCGGATTAGAACCCGGAACACTGGTTACCGGCAAAATGGCCGCTGCGTTGCGCCGTCTGGGTTTCAACTTTGTGTTTGACACCGATTTTGCCGCAGACTTAACCATTATGGAAGAAGGTACCGAACTGCTCGACCGTTTGCAGCGTCACCTTAATGGAGACAAAGAGGTTAAATTGCCGATTCTGACCTCTTGTTGCCCGGCCTGGGTGAAATTCTTCGAGCACCAGTTTCCTACCATGATCGATATTCCTTCTTCGGCCAAGTCTCCGCAACAGATGTTTGGAGCTATTGCCAAGAATTATTTTGCTCAGAAGATGAATATCGAACGCAAGGATTTGGTGGTGGTTTCCATCATGCCTTGTGTGGCTAAAAAATATGAATGCAGTCGTGAAGAATTTGGTGAGAATGGGAACCCGGATGTCGATTATGCACTCACTACCCGTGAATTGGCACGACTGATCAAACTGGCCAATATCGATTTCAATGCGTTGCCCGATGAGGATTTTGACAATCCATTGGGTGAATCGACCGGCGCCGCAGTAATTTTTGGGACAACCGGAGGTGTAATTGAAGCTGCTGTTCGTACGGCGTATGAACTCTATACGAAGAAACCTCTGCCAAAGATCAATTTCAACGAACTGAGGGGGATGGAAGGTGTACGTGAGGCAACCATCGATTTCGACGGCCTGCCCATCCGCATTGGTATTGCTCACGGTTTGGGAAATGCCCGTAAGTTGCTGGAAGATATTAAATCAGGGAAGTCTGATTTCCATGCCATCGAAATCATGTCGTGCCCCGGAGGTTGCATTGGTGGTGGTGGGCAGCCTTATCACCACAGCGATTCGGAGATTTTGATGAAGCGGCAAAAAGCAATTTACACCGAGGATGAATTGAAAACCATTCGTAAGTCGCACGAAAATCCGTACATTATTCAATTGTACGAAGTGTTTTTAGGAAAGCCGATGAGCGAGAAGTCACATCATCTGTTGCATACCGCTTATTTCGACCGTAGTGTGAAATTTGTCAAGGAAGATTAACCCGAAAAGAGAAAAGTTATGCCAAAAATTAAATTATCGGAATATGCCATAAACCTGATCAAAGAGGTTTGTGCTTCTTATAATAACCAGGAAGGTGAACTGATCAACGTGTTGCATCAGGTACAGCAAAAACTGGGTTATCTTCCTGCCGAAGTTCAGGAGCTGGTTGCCAGGGAGCTGAATATTTCCGCTGCAAAAGTGTATGGAGTCGTTACCTTCTACTCGTTTTTTACCATGTTGCCGCAGGGCGAAAACCCGATTTCAGTTTGTATGGGAACAGCCTGCTACGTGCGGGGTGGGGAACAGGTGCTCGACGAATTCAAGCGTCAGTTAAAGATTGATGTGGGTGAAACCACGGTTGACGGGAAATTCTCTCTTACCGCGTTACGTTGCGTTGGCGCCTGTGGACTTGCTCCGGTTGTGATGATCGGCGATAAAGTTCACGGAAGGGTTGCACCAACCGATGTTCGTAAAATTCTTTCGGAATGCAAGGATGGTTGCCTGGCACATGTTTAATTGAATCGTTTCCAGTATAAAATAGAAAAAACCGGCATCCATTTGGGTTGGCGGTTTTTTTTGTGCCATAAAAAAAGGACACCTGGAGGTGTCCTTTTACTTATAACAATCGTTAAGATTCTAGTTGAAAATGTAACGTACTCCAATTTGGAACTGCCAGCATTGGTCGTAGCTCAAATAGGTTGTGTACGATTTTGTTGGGTAAACCGAATTGCCACTGGCATCTTTGATTTTTACCATCGAGAAACTTGGAACATTGTTGGCATCAACACCTTCGTATTTCAGAATGTTGCCGTAGTTGCTGGATGACATGTTCTGGTTGATTCCCCATTCAGAATTCAATAAATTACCAAAGTTCAGAATGTCGAGGCTGACTTGTAAGGTGTTTGTTGTTTTTCCGGCTTTGATAGAGAAATCCTGTAAGAAGCGGAAGTCAATCTTGTTAACCCATGGAGCGCGAGCCGCGTTTGCTTCAGCATATTCACCTTTGTGTTTACTCAGGTAGTTGTCCTGTTCCACAAATGCGAAGAAAGCTGTTTCATCTTCTGCAGTTGTAAAAACAATGTCACCTTTTGCTTTTGGAATATAAATCAGGTCGGCAGTAACACCGTCGCCATTCATGTCGTTGGTGTAGCTAAATGAGTTTCCGTAAGGAGAATAACCTGAATAGAAGAAGCTAACGGTTGAAGCCATATGTTTTTCCAGATAAGGAATGCGGTATGATAAAGAAGCGATTACCTTATTAGGAGTAACGTATTGTGAGCGTTGAATTTCTGCCGTATTAGGACCGTTTACAGAAGAAACGCCAATCCAGGCGGAGTTTGCGTTGCTACCTGGCATACCGGAAACTTCTTTCATTTCGGTATGGGTGTAAGCGGCCATGATTTCCAGATTTTTAACCGGTTCAGCATTGAATGTCAAGTTTGCGGTCCATCCATATCCTTTATTTGTATTGGTCAAAACGCAAGCATCTTTCACGCTGCTGTTGTATAAATAATCGGTAGGGAAGATATAGCGGTTGTCTGGTCCTGAAAATTTGGTCCAGCTGTTGTCCGGATTCTTCACTGCATAATTTTCCTGCATTACCGCATTCATGTTTTTGGTATACATTCCTTCAGCGGTCACTTTGAATGGGAAAGCGGTTGGAATTTTATAGTCGATGGCAAATGATGATTTCCATACCTGTGGCATTTTGAAATCAGGATCTACTCCGGCAATCGAACTTGGGACACTACCGTTTTCAGGGGTAACTGTGGTTTGGAAACCAAGTTTTTGAATCATTTCATCAACATTGGTAATCATACCTCCTGCTAGTTGATCCAACCGGGAATCCCGTTTTTTAACGGTGCCATCGGCATTGAAAGAAGTTTGCAGTTTCATCAATATTTGGTTCATACCGGCATTCGATGGCATGTTGGTGAAGAAAACCAACGGCAAACGACCAGTAAAAAATCCGGTTCCCCCACGGGCAATCAACGATTTGTCGCCGAGTATATCCCAGGTAAAACCGGCACGCGGTGAAAGGTTGATTTTGGATGTAGGCCAAGCGCCTGTATCGATATGGCGTCCGCCAAAGTCGAGAGCATAGATGGCATTATTGCGCATGATTTCGTTGTAGAATTTGACATTATCAGCGCGTAATCCAACTGTGATCTTGAAATTGTTGTTAATATTCCATTCATCTTGTGCATAAGCGCCTAACTGATGGAAAGCAACTTCGTTGACAGGAAGGCTTTCACCATTGACTCCGTAAGTTAATGCAAAATCAACCGGAGCAGCTCCGTTGAAGAAGTCATTTAAACTTGCATAACGATAGTAGCCTGTACCATTCCTCATATAAGCGTTGCTTGCATTCTGGAATTCATAGCTAATGCCGGCGGTTAATTTGTGTGCAGCAATGTAATACGTAAAGTTGTCGGTAAGGGTCATTACTTTGTTTTTTACGCCATTGTTGTAGGTAAATAGTTCATAACCGGCAGAAATATAAGGTGCTAAAGCATCAACACCGGTTGCAATGTCTCCACTCATGATATCGATGAATGGGAACTCCGAAGAATTCGTTCCACGTATGTCCTGAATATTGGAATAGGTAGCCAATATTTGATTTGAAATTTTATCGGAAAAGCGGCTGTTTAATTCGGCGGTTGCTGAATGAACAATGTTATCCATTGAATACATTGAGTTTGCATACGACATGGAATATTGTCCAACCCGATTTTTGGTCTTGTCGCGGTAGCTACCATCGGTTGAGTTTCCATTGGGTTCGTTCCATGCGGTATTTTTGGTGTAGTTGTAACGAACACTTAGTTTGTTCTTTTTGTCGATGTTCCAGTCGATACGGCCCAATAATTTAATGTTGGTTTGGTCGGCTGGGAAATCTTTAAAAGAACCGGTTTCGTAACCATATTTTGTTTTCAGGAAATCAGAAACTTTTTGCAAATCGCTTTCGGTTACCCTCGAAATGGTTTGTCCGTCGGAGTTGCCATTGGTTGAAGCGCTCCATTTGATAACTTGTTGAGGGGTTTTTTCGTATTCAACGTTACCAAAGAAGAATAATTTGTTTTTAATGATCGGGGCACCAAAGGTAAAACCATAGACTGATTTTGACTCTTTTTTACGGTCTCCAAAATCGAAATCTCCAATTTTGTTACCACGCATATCCTGATTGCGCTGGTAGGTATAGACCGAACCTTTAAATTCATTGGTACCTGATTTGGTAATGGCGTTCACACCACCACCGATAAAGTTTGTTTGTCGAACGTCGAATGGGGCAATCACCACCTGAACTTCTTCAATAGCATCCATCGAGATGGGGTTTCCTCCACCTGGAAGGCTTGAACTTAAACCAAAGTTGTTATTGAAGTTTGCACCGTCGACCGTGAAGTTGGTCGAACGTCCGTCGCCGCCAGCAAAGCTCATCCCGTTTGCATAAGGTGAAACACGGGCAATGTCCGAAATTCCACGGCTAATGGTTGGCATGGTGTACATCTGTTCCCGGGAAATATTGGTGGTGGCACCTGTCTTTTCTGTTCTGAAGGCAGATGGTTTTGCACCAATAACCATGATCTCGGATACCTCGGTTACATTTTCTTTCAAAATGGCATTTAAGGCAAATGATTCACCCAGATAAAGTGTGATGTCGGTGTAGGTCATCGAGGAATAACCAACAAAACTTACTTTAACTTCGTAAGGACCACCCGGGCGCATTCCCTGAATGTTAAAATACCCTTCGTTGTTTGCCGTGGTAATGTACTGTGAACCGGATGGCTGGTGGACAGCAAGAATAGTAGCTCCTGGAACTGGTGAATTATCGGCTCCCATTACCTTGCCGGTCAACGAGGAGGTTGTGACCTGGGCAAAACCAGAAGCAGAAAATAAAACCAGCAACAATAGCATGATGATTGATTTTTTCTTTTTCATAGAATTCAATTTAAATTAATCAATTATTATTTCGTGTAATTGTTAAAATCATTTTCCCGTTGTTCTGAACCAGAACAAAATTTGCAAACCCAAAAAAAATCATTGATATGTTAAAAATCATTAAGAAATGATCAATTAATTGTTGTGTTTGAGTTAGTTGTATTTCGTTAAATTCCGCAATTAAAATAACCATTTGGATATGAATTATCAATAAAAAAAACACGGTTGTTAGTAACTTTTCACAAAGTTTGTTTGGCATCTTTATTGCCCGGGATTTGATTCGATAATTTAAAACTTATCTTTGTGTAGTTCCAACTAATTTTGGGTTTATGGTTAAAGCAATTATTCCTTTTATCTTGTTTTTTTCCCTCATCTTATCTGTTCCGGTTGTTCGCGCTCAGAATGTGCAATCGCAGTCGGCCAAATTTAACTGGTTGCTTCGTACAATTGATGTTAATTATGCTGACTCGGTGAATATAAAAGAGTTGACCGAAGCTGCGATGGTGAAATTGTTGAGCGAATTGGATCCGCATTCGGTTTATATTTCCGAAAAAGAGGTGGACGAAATGAACCAGCCATTGCAGGGTAGTTTTGACGGGATTGGCATTTCTTTTAATATCCTTCATGATACATTGATTGTTGTACAAACCATTCCCGGCGGACCTTCCGAAAAAGTAGGGTTAATGGCCGGCGACCGAATCCTGTCGGTGGACGATGAACTAATTGCAGGAAAAGGTATTACCAGTCAGGATGTTTTCAAACGGTTACGTGGAGAAAAGGGAACCTTGGTCAAAGTAAAGATTTTGCGAAAGGGAGAAAAAGAATTGCTTGATTTTGATATTATCCGGGACAAAATTCCAATCTTTAGTCTGGATGCTTCGTATATGATTGATAGTAAGACGGGATATATAAAGTTGAGCCGATTTTCTGCAACAACAACCGAAGAATTTATTGAAGCGTTGAAAAAATTGCAATTGAATCCATCGTTTGAAAACCTGATTCTCGATTTAAGAGGTAATGGCGGAGGTTTCCTTAAATCGGCTTATGAAGTGGTCGATCAGTTTCTTGGTGCAGGTAAATTGGTTGTTTATACTCAGGGAATTAAGAGTGAACGAAAAGATTATATCTCCACCAATCAAGGTTTGTTTGAAAAAGGGCGTTTGGTTGTTTTAATCGATGTAGGGTCTGCATCAGCCAGCGAAATTGTTTCCGGGGCCGTTCAGGATTGGGACCGTGGTGTTATTGTTGGCCGGCGTTCGTTCGGAAAAGGATTGGTGCAACAGCCTTTCAGTTATATCGATGGTTCGATGATTCGTTTAACAACCGCTCATTATTACACCCCAAGTGGACGTTGTATCCAAAAACCTTACGACGATGGTGTCGAAGAATATCAGAACGATTATTCAGAACGATATAAACGGGGAGAGCTGTTTAGCAAAGACAGCATTGCGGTAAATCAGTCGTTGAAGTATAAAACTCTGGTTAATCACCGGGATGTATTTGGTGGAGGCGGTGTTATCCCCGACGTTTTTATTCCAATTGATACCACGACCAATTATAAATATTACAATCAGTTGGTTAGAAAGAATGTGGTTTATCAGTTTGTCGTCGATTATGTCGATTCGCATCGGAAGGAGATGATGAATGATTACCCCGATTTCGCTACTTTCAAGAAGAAGTTTAACGTATCGGATCAAATGTTGGATGCTTTATGGAATGAAGGAGTAAAAAAGGATATTGCGAAAGATGAAGAGTCGATAAACTTAATTGATCAATATGCCAGAAGGCATGTTAAGTCACTTGTCGCACGTGATTTATGGAACAGTAGCGAATTCTTTGAAATTTATAATGAGGGTGAAGAAGAAATTCTGAAAGCATTATCGGTAATCAACAATCAGGCTGAATATAATGCAATACTTAAAGGAGAGAAGTAATGACCAATGAGTTGTTATCCTGGCTGGCTTCGCACTGGATTGAAATGGTTGGTGCCCTGTTGGGGATAATATACGTTGTTCTTTCTGTAAAACAGAATATACTTACCTGGTTGTTGGGGTTGCTAACTTCGCTGTTTTATATCTATGTTTTTTTCGATACCGGTTTTTATGCCGACATGTCCCTGCAGTTTTATTATGTATGGGTTAGTATTTACGGCTGGGTTCTCTGGTACAAAGGCAAATCTACCGATCATGGGAAAGAAGAATTACCGGTTTCCCATATTCCCAAACGGTTGTTGTTGGTGCTTACCCTTCTTGCAATTGTTTTGTGGGGAGGGATATGGTTTGTGCTAAAGAAATTTACCGATTCACCGGTACCTGTAGGCGATTCGTTTATTACAGCCCTTAGTATTGTTGCCACCTGGATGCTTGCCCGTAAAATCATTGAGCATTGGCTGGTTTGGATTGTTGCCGATTCCGTCTCTTTTTTGTTGTATTTATATAAAGGAATGTATCCGACTGTTTTGTTGTATGTCGTATATACCATTGCCGCGGTTTGGGGATACGTTGAATGGAAAAAGGATTTAGCAAAGAAGTCAGCCGATGAATAAAACGATGAAGATTGTAATTACAGGAGCAGAGTCGACCGGTAAAAGCACCCTTAGTGAAGCCCTGGCAATCCATTATAATACAATATGGGTTCCGGAATTTTCTCGTTCCTATGTGGGGAACCTTCACCGGGACTATACTTATTCCGACTTGGAAAAGATTGCCCTTCATCAAATTGAGGAAGAGAAAAGTGTAGCGGGAAAAAACCCTCTTGTTTTTTTTGATACATGGTTAATCATTACAAAAGTATGGTTCGAATTTGTGTACGGTAATTGTCCGGAGTGGCTTTACGATTCTATCCGGCAAAGCGATGTTGACCTCTTTTTACTTTGCGATATCGACATTCCATGGATTTCCGATCCCCTGCGGGAAAACGGGGGTGAGAACCGGCAAATCCTTCAGGATATTTATCAGGAACAGATTAAAAAATTCGGATTTCGATATCAGGTTGTCTCCGGCGGAGGAAATGATCGGTTGAGAAATGCAATCCATATAGTTGATTCTTTTCTGAAAGAAAGGATAACGATGTAAAATTATTGTCAGAAAAAGTAATTCAGAACAGCATCATTGGTGATTTCCTATTTTTTTGATAATATTGCAATACAAAATTCAAATCGATGAATAAACAAATCAGGCACATCCGGTTATCTTTCCACATCAGTTGTTGTTGCTCTTGTTGCTGCTAGGATCTGTTCCTGGCAAAAGTTCTCAACTGTTTAATTCATTTATTTTTAGTTACTTAAAATCCTACTATGATGAGCAAAGTCGACACAATAATTCAATTAATTGGAAATACCCCGTTGGTTAAGCTGCAAAAACTATCAGCAGCGATTGATGCTGAGATTTATGTGAAAATGGAATCCTTAAATCCCGGCGGCTCGGTGAAGGACCGGTTGGCTTTTGCCATGGTCGATGCTGCTGAGAAAAAAGGATTGATCAATAAAGATACCGTCATTATCGAACCAACCAGTGGAAACACCGGAATTGGCTTGGCGATGGTTTGTGCTGTAAAAGGATATAAACTCATTATTGTGATGCCAGAGAGTGTTTCTACCGAGCGCAGGATTATCCTTCGTGCCTATGGTGCTGAACTCTATCTGACACCTGCCAAAGAAGGCATGAACGGTTCAATTGCCAAAGCCAATGAACTGGCCGCCCAAAATCCGAATTCTTACATCCCCATGCAGTTTGAGAATGAGGCTAATGCTGAATATCACAGGTTAACAACCGGACCCGAAATTTGGGATGATACCGAAGGAAAGGTTGATATTTTTATTGCCGGAGCTGGTTCGGGAGGCACGATTACGGGTGTAACACAGGCGTTGAAAGCAAAGAAACCCCGGGTTTATTCAGTAGTTGTTGAGCCGAAAGATTCTCCGGTAATTTCTGGTGGTCAGCCTGGTTCGCATAAAATACAGGGATTGGGAGCTGGTTTTATTCCAAAAGTTTTGGATACCTCCATTCTCGATGAAGTTTTTACGGTTGAAAATGAATCGGCGTTTGAAGTTGCCCGTGCTTTGGCTTTGGAAGAAGGGATTCTGGCCGGAATTTCATCGGGTGCAAATGTGTTTGCCGCGTTGCAAATAGCCAAACGTCCCGAAAACAAAGGGAAAACCATTGTGACGGTAATCTGCGATACGGGTGAGCGATATTTGAGTACCACATTATTTAATTCCGATGACACGATTTAATGAAAAATCGAAATCCGACCTGTTTCGGCAAGTAGTTGATTCATTGTCGGAATCGGATTCTTACGGAAAGGTTTGCCATGAGCATCAGGCGGGTGAGCCCATGCCTTCGACCAAAAAAATTGGGGTCATTGTCACAAAAATCAGGGAAATTATTTTTCCTGGCTATTTTGGGAATACCACCCTCGATTCGGTGGCAATCCGGTATTACATGGGGGTTTATATTGATGAGATTTTCGATCTGTTGAGTGACCAAATCCTTGCCGGGCTTTGTTTTGGTTGTTCACAAAATACGAGTGCCGATCGCGATGTGGCTGCCAATGCTGCATTGGCAAAAAAGTTGGCTACGCAGTTTATCGAAAACATTCCGCAATTGCGGCGTTCCTCTTCGAACGATGTGGAAGCTGCTTTTATTGGCGATCCGGCAGCTCACGGACGGGGTGAGGTTATTTTTTGTTATCCAGCTATCCGGGCGATATCGAGTTATCGGATTGCACATAAACTAGTAGAGTTGGGTGTTCCGCTAATACCTCGTATTATTGCTGAAATGGCTCATTCGGAGACCGGGATTGATATCAATCCGGAGGCGCAGATTGGTGAATATTTTACCATCGACCATGGTACCGGTACGGTAATTGGTGCTACCTGTATTATTGGTAACAATGTAAAATTGTATCAGGGGGTTACGTTGGGAGCAAAGAGTTTTGCCCTCGACAAGGATGGAAATCCAATTAAAGGGGTTCCCCGCCATCCCATAATTGAAGACAATGTAATTATCTATGCCCAGGCAACTATCTTGGGTAGAGTAACCATAGGGAGAGGATCTGTGATTGGAGGTAACGTGTGGGTAACCAACGATGTGCCGCCCAATTCAAAAATTGTTCAATTTAAAGTACGAAGCTCCAGTTTTAGAGACGGAGGGGGAATTTAATTAAATTTATGAGTTCTGAAAATTATTTGATGTTGGCAAAAACATTCTCGGGTTTGGAGGATGTGTTGAAGGATGAATTGATTGAGATCGGTGCGTCCGATGTAACTCCGGTTATTCGTGGGGTGAGGTTTACCGGCTCGAAGGAGATGTTGTATAAAGCCAACTTCTGTTGCCGGACGGCAATCAGAATACTAAAGATTATTGGCGAGTTTAAGGTGAAGAATACCAACGATCTTTACAACGGGGTTAAAAACATTGACTGGACTTCTTTTTTCGATGTGCAGCAAACTTTTTCGGTAAACAGTACGGTTAATACCGAGGCTTTCAATAACTCCATGTTCGTGAGCCTGAAAACCAAAGATGCCATTGTCGATCATTTCCGGGCTAAATTGGGGAAGAGGCCTTCTGTGAATACTGAAAACCCGGATATTCGCATCCATGTTCATGCTTCGGCTGATGAAGTTTCCATCTCGATGGATAGTTCCGGCGAATCGTTGCACAAACGGGGATATCGTCTTGGACAAAATGAAGCTTCCATGAGCGAAGTGCTGGCTGCCGGAATATTGAAACTGGCCGGTTGGAAGGGACAGTGCGATTTATACGATCCAATGTGTGGCTCGGGTACTATTCCGATTGAGGCCGAGCTTATTGCACGGAATATACCCCCAGGGATCTTCCGGAAATCATTCGACTTTGAAAAATGGAAAGATTTTGATGAAGATCTGTTCGATTCGGTTTATAATGCCGATTATGAGGTGCCGTTTGAACATACCATTTATGCATCCGATATCTCGTCGGTAAATATTAAAATTGCATCCGACAATGCCCGCAATGCCGGATTGAAAAGGGGAATTCAGTTTTCGGTGTCCGATTTTGCTTCTTTGGTGCCACAATCTGAGAATGCACTTCTGATTGTAAATCCACCCTATGGGCAGCGGATGAACGAACGTCAGGTTGAGCCACTTTACACCATGATTGGTGATAGCCTGAAGAAGAATTTCAAAGGTTTTAAAGCCTGGATTTTTAGTAGTTCAGAGGAGGGGTTCAAAAGCATTGGGCTTCGTCCTTCGTTGAAAATAAAGCTCTTCAATGGACCGTTGGAATGCGATTTGCGCCGTTACGATTTGTACGAGGGTTCCAAAAAACAGGCCAAGCAAAACAATTTTTCGAAGCCAAGGCCCAAAATATTAGAGAATAGGACTTTTAAGGAGAGACCCGATCTGAAGGACCGGCACGAAGAATTTGAAAGAAGGTATGGCAAAAACTTTGAAAAGAGAGAGGGGCAGCCAGAACAACCAAGAAAAGAAAATCCTGCGGGACGAAGAACCAGACGGATCAATTAATTGATAGACAGGAAGAGGCTGTCCAAAAAGTATTTTGTAGTTTTCCCGCACTTTCAAATTGAAATAA
>DAOQAB010000063.1:0-20905 GCA_035353695.1 Prolixibacteraceae bacterium | reverse complement strand
TGAAAATAAATAATAATTGATTGTTCTCGCAATTTGTCGTCATTATATAGCTATAATAATGTTTATCAGAGCATTATTTTCATTTGATTCATTCATGTCATTCCTTTATATTTGAAGAATTTCAAAACTTAAAAACCATGAAGAATTTCCTGATTACTATCTTTTTCATAGTGAACGGGATATTTGTGCCGGCACAGAATAATACGGTAGTGGATATCGACAGCAATGTATACCACACAGTAACCATTGGCCGGCAGGTATGGATGGTTGAAAACCTGCGGACTACCAGATACCGCAACGGCGATCCAATCCACTATGTAACCATGACTCCTGAATGGATCAACCTGACATCGGGTGCCTGCTGCGATTACGACAATACCATTTCGAACGGGGAGAATTATGGCAAGCTTTATAACTGGTATGCCGTAAACGATAACCGCAAGATTGCTCCCGAAGGTTGGCATGTTCCTTCTGCAGCCGAATGGGACACATTGATCACCTATCTTGGCGGTGAAAAAATCGCCGGAGGAAAACTGAAAGAAAAAGGGAATCACCATTGGCTCAATCCCAATACCGGTGCCACCAATGAAAGTGGCTTTACTGCCCTTCCCGGAGGAAACCGCTATTTTTCAGGGCAGTTTCTTCAACAGGGTATTTTTGGATTTTGGTGGAGTTCAACCCGATACTCTTCCGGTTATGCCTATTTTATCAGCCTGAGCCACGAAGAGAAAGGACTGGGCTACTATAAATTCCTGAAGTGGAACGGCGGGCTTTCGGTTCGCTGTGTTAAGAATTAATTGTCCTTTTTACTCTTCGAACCAAAAAACACAACCAACAGAAACCACTTTGCCAGAAAGAATTGTTACTTTCAACCTTCCGAAAAGAAAGAACAAATGAACAGACAAACCATTGGCATCCATGAAAAACTTCCGATTTTACAGAGCCTGCCCCTCAGTTTACAACACCTTACGGCCATGTTCGGCGCAACGATTCTGGTACCCATCCTGCTGGGTGTCGATCCGGCTATAACCTTACTGATGAATGGGATTGGAACCCTGCTCTATTCCTGGGTTACCAAAGGAGGGATTCCTGCGTATCTGGGTTCAAGTTTTGCCTTTATTTCGCCAGTATTGCTCATCGTTGGAAGTTATGGAGGATTCCGTCATGCACAGTCTGGGTTCATCTTTTTTGGGCTATTTTTTATTTTTATTTCATTGGTCGTCAAAAAGTGGGGGATCAAATGGATTGATGTGGTAATGCCTCCGGCTGTGATGGGTGCAGTAGTGGCAATTATTGGACTCGAGCTGGCACCAGTTGCCGCACAACAAGCCGGATTAGCGCCATTATCAACGCCGGTGGGGAAAGTGGTCGAGCCATTTGTCGCCAACGGAAACGTATTGATTGTTTCGATGTTTACCTTGTGTGTTGGCATTATCGGATCTGTTCTTTTCAGGAAATTTCTTCAGGTGATCCCAATCCTGGTCGCACTGGTTGCCGGATACCTTCTGGCGCTGGCTATGGGAATGGTCGACACCATAGCCATCGCTCAGGCTGGTTGGTTTGCCCTTCCAAAATTTCAGGCTCCGGTTTACGATCCCAAAGCCATCATCATTATTGCCCCAGCCTGTATTGTGGTGCTGGCCGAACACATCAGTCACCTGATTGTGACCGGAAATATTACCGAGTCGGATCTGATGAACGATCCCGGTCTACACAAATCGTTGCTGGGTGATGGAATAAGCAACATCCTTTCTGGCCTTCTGGGTTCACCACCCAACACCACGTATGGCGAAAATATTGGGGTAATGGCTATTACAAAAGTTTACTCAGTATGGGTAATTCGCGGAGCTGCACTATTGGCAATTCTTTTCTCCTGCATGGGCAAAATATCGGCTGCCATTTCAACCATTCCCACCCCAGTAATGGGCGGAATTACCATGCTGCTTTATGGCGTGATTGCCGTTCAGGGATTCCGGATGTTTGTCGAACAGAAAGTCGATTTCAGTAAAAACAGCAACATGGTGCTGGGTGCAGTAACTTTTGTGGTGGGTGTCAGCGGTGCCAGCATCAATATTGGCTCGGTTCAACTAAAAGGGATGGCATTTGCAGCGATCGTCGGAGTGGTGCTTTCGCTTTTGTTCTGGGTGTTTAAGAAAACCGGATTGATGAGTAGCGATGTTTAAACGGAGAACCTTTCTGAAACTTTTTTTACCTTTATTTCATGGAAAAAAATGATTTTTTGACGCGGGCTATTGAGCTTGCCATGCAAAATGTGGCAGATGGCGGAGGCCCTTTTGGAGCGGTGATTGTAAAAGAAGGGGCGATTGTTGCCGAAGGGGTAAACCGGGTTACCAACAACAACGACCCTACAGCCCATGCCGAAGTACAGGCAATCAGAAAAGCCTGCGAAGTATTGAAAACCTACAACTTATCGGGATGCGAAATCTACACATCCTGTGAACCTTGTCCCATGTGTTTTTCGGCTATTTATTGGTCACACATCGACCGGGTCTATTTTGCCGCCACGCACCACGATGCCGAAGACGCAGGTTTCGACGATGCCCATATCTACCGGGAAGTGAAACTGAAACCAACAGAACGATCGATCCAATTTATAAAAGTTGATCATTCCCAAGGTGCCGATCCATTCAAACGATGGATTGAAAAAGAGGATAAAAACCGCTACTGATGAAGCCCCAAAAACTCGACCGTTCCTTTTTTCGCCGTGATGTATTGGACGTTGCACCCGAACTGATAGGAAAAATTGTGGTTCGAAAGTTCGACAACGGAGAGATCCGCCGGTACCGCATTACCGAAACCGAAGCCTACCGGGGCGAAGAAGATCGGGCTTGCCATGCCAGCAAGGGACGGACAGCACGTACCGAGGTGATGTACCACGAAGGCGGGAAAGTGTATGTTTACCTCATTTATGGAATGTACTGGATGCTTAATCTGGTGACAAGCGAAGCCGACCACCCGTGTGCGGTGCTGATCCGCGGGATAGAAGGCTTCGAGGGCCCCGGAAAGGTTGGACGTGAACTTCGGCTGGATAAATCCTTTTATGGAGAAGACATCTCGACTTCGGAACGTTTATGGGTCGAAACCGACGATCGGGATTTGCCATATTCGGTTAGCTGCCGTGTTGGGGTTGACTATGCCGCAGAATGGGCAAAAAAACCATGGCGATTTGTCGCAAAAAGTGACGTATAACCCTGTTTCCTTGTTGTTCTTCAGGTTTTCACAAAGTTTAAGATATTTCTTTCATCCTTAAACCATTTCAAATGTTATTTTTGTGATCCATTTGAATAGCTTGAAACAAAAAAATAATCATTGATGAAGAAGAAGCTGAATAAAAAATTAATCGTTGTTGTTTCGGCCATTGTTGTTGCCGGATTTATGTTCATGGGCCTGAACAATATCGACAACAAGAACTTTGAGATTGCCAAAAATCTGGATATTTACTACTCCCTGTTCCGTGAATTGAATACGTTCTATGTCGACGAGGTAGATCCGGGCAAACTGGTGAAAGAGAGTATTGACGACATGCTTGCTTCACTCGATCCGTATACCAATTACATTGCGGAAAGCGACATTGAAGATTTCAAGTTTATGACTACCGGGGAATACGGCGGCATTGGCGCCCTTATCAGCAAACATGGTGAGGATATCATCATTTCGGAACCTTACGAAAATTTTCCGGCCCAGAAATCGGGGCTGAGAGCAGGTGATGTTCTCCTCGAAGTTTCAGGAAAATCGACCAAAGGAATGACTACGGAAAATGTCAGCGATCTGCTGAAAGGAACCGTTGGACAAGCCATTCAGGTAAAAATTAAAAGGTACGGAGAAAAGAAGCCCTTGGATATAACCATTGTCCGCGAAAAAATTGTGATCGACCCGATAAGCTATTCCGGAATGATTGACAGCACCACCGGCTATATTTACCTCTCCAGTTTTACGAAAGACTGTGCCGATAAGGTGAAGAAGGCATTTTTCGAACTCAAAGGGAATGGCGCTCAAAAAATCGTTCTCGATTTGCGCGGAAACCCCGGCGGTTTATTAATCGAGTCGGTTAACCTGTGTAACATCTTTATTCCAAAGGATCACGAAGTCGTCAGCACAAAAGGAAAAGTATCTGAGTGGGATAAAACCTATAAAACAATGTTTGAACCGGTTGATACGATGATTCCGTTGGCCGTACTGGTAAACCGGGGTTCAGCTTCGGCTTCCGAAATTGTTTCGGGGACCATGCAGGACCTCGACCGCGCAGTAATTATTGGTTCGCGGACTTTCGGAAAAGGATTGGTGCAAACGACCCGCGACCTTAGTTACAACACCAAACTCAAAGTAACCACGGCAAAATATTACATTCCCAGCGGCCGTTGCATTCAGGCACTCGATTACTCGCACCGGAACGAAGACGGCAGCGTTGGTCATGTACCCGACTCGCTGATCAGTGAATTTTCAACCAAAAACGGAAGAAAAGTTTACGATGGCGGAGGCGTTGTCCCCGACGTAAAGACTGATGATCAGGAATTGAGCAACCTCTCTGCCAGCCTGATCAAACAATTCAAAATTTTCGATTTTGCCACCAAGTTCCGAGCTGAAAACGAAACCATTCCTTCGGTGAAGAATTTCAAAATTACGGATAAAATGTATGATGATTTCATTGCGTACGTAGAAGGCTCCAACTTTACATACACTTCTGAAACCCAAGAGGTATTAAAGCAACTGAAAGAGTCGGCCAAAAGTGAAAAATACCTTGACCTCGCAGGCGATCAGATCGACAAGCTCGAAAAAACATTATCACCCGACCTTGACCGCGATCTGAAAAAATTCCGTGAAGAGATTTCCGATTTGCTCCGGGATGAAATCGTTACCCGGTATTATTATCAAAAGGGTTCGGCCCAGGCTGCAATCGAAAATGACCTGGAAGTTAAGAAAGCTATTGAAATCCTGGCAAACAAGGATGAATACCGGAAAATTCTGAATCTCAAGTAAAAGAAAATTGGTCAAATAATACGACAAGGCACGATTGGAAACAGTCGTGCCTTTTTTCATTCCTTCTTCAGGATGATCATCCTTCTGAATTCAATTTCATCGTTGCTAACCAGATATTGCCCGTCAAAATCGTAAGCCATACCAACCATCAAACAATAGGGTTTTTGCTCAAAAGAGAAGTAAATGGCAAGCTTGACCATCTCAATGGTGACCGACTGATCGATATCTTTCAGTGTGATATTCTTTCGGTAAGGAATTACGGAATCAAGAACCGTTTCGGGCCAGACAATACCATCTGCTTTTCCTTCAATAAGTATTGCCCGGCACTTCTCCTGAAAAGATTTCAGCTTTGTTTTATAATCCTTTTCGTAATCGTCGAGCCTGTTTTTGATTAGTTCGGGATTAACAGTCTCTGCTTTGTCAATCAGTTGATCGGTGGTTGGCAGCAAAGCCCGGAAGCTATACGATTCATTTTGGAAAAGATCGAAAATCCGTTCGCCCAGTTCTTCGGGAGAACGTTGTGCCAGCGCAGGAATAACACCATAGACGATTAGCAAAAAAAGGATGAACTTCTTCCACATATTCGACCTTTAATCTTCGGTATCGGGCTCAAAGAAGATCCACTGAACAGCCGGTTGGTGTTTCTTCAGTTCGGCTTCACATCGGTTAATGTTCTCAATGAGTTCCTCAACTGTTTCTGCTTTGGCCATTTTTGCCTTAACGGCAACCATAATCTGCGACCCTAGTTGCAACGTGATCAGATTTAGTACAGTTTCTACTTCTGGCCGGTCGTTCAAAAAACGGGTTATTTCATCCGAAACCTCTTTCTCCGAACTTTGTCCGATAAGCAAACTCTTGATTTTAACGGCCAGAAACAAGGAAACAACGATGAGTAAAGCTCCGATGCCAATGCTGCCAATGGCATCGAAAACCGGGTTCCCGGTAACCATGGCCAGAACAACAGAAATAAGAGCAAAAGACAATCCCAGCAAAGCGGCCATATCTTCGCCCAAAACGACAATCAGCTCGCTTTGCCGGCTGTTTTTGACCCAACTCCACAGGCTTTCACCGTGCCTGATTTTGTTGATTTGAGAAATGCATCCCAAAAGAGAAGCTCCTTCGAGCACCATGCTTACTGCCAGCACAACAATGGCAATAATGGGAGATTTCAGCCCTTCGTGTGCCGATAGCTTATGGATCCCTTCGTACATCGAAAACAACCCACCCATGCTGAAAAGCATCAAGGCTACAATGAACGACCAGAAATAGATGGCTTTCCCATATCCCAGCGGATGTTCGGCATCGGGTTCTCGCTTCGAGGCTTTCAACCCAACAAACAGCAATCCCTGATTACCGCAGTCGGCAAAAGAGTGGATCGACTCAGCCAGCATAGCTCCTGAACCCGTCAGAACTGCTGCAACACTCTTTGTAATAGCAATTCCCAGATTAGCCGACAAGGCAAAAACGATTGATTTTACCGAAGCATTCTCGTGTGACATGATAACGATTTATTTGAAACGGACTTCAAAAATACCTTTTTTAAGAATCCGGCTTCAACTTCCAACGAAAAAATGCAGCGTGCTAATTTTTCACATCAGGCTTTTTGAAAGAAAACCGGATGGCATCATGCTTACATCCATCAATGCAGTTGCCGCACAAAAGGCATTCGGGATGGCTCATATTTTCATTTTTCACATTAGCCATCACATCAATATTCATCGGACATTTTTTGGTGCACAGGTTGCAGCTTTTGCAATGCTCTTTATCAGCAGCCAGTCGCAACCCTCTCAGATGAAAATAGTCGCGGATTTTCGTTCCGATTATCATAAAAGGAGCTTGCCAGCAGATGTATTTGCACGAAGCAAACTGTCCGAAAACTCCGGTCAACGGTACGATGATAAAAATGGCACCCAACGTCATAATGATTTTCCGCTGAATGTTGATATCCGACATTCCGTAAGTTACATCTACTTTCTGAAAACCGGCAATAACATATCCGGAGACAATAGCTCCAAGCCAGACAGTGAAAATGATGTATTTAATGTAAACAGCTTTTGTGTTTTTCGCCTTCTTCTTAACAAAAAGCGACATGATTTCCTGCACTCCACAACCGGGACAAAACCAGGAACAGTAAGCCCTTCCGAAAAAGAGAGAAAGCAAAATAATCAACACAAAAACGATGAAGCTGGCATTGATAATACCTTTATACGAAGCCATCACAATAATGACGGGAGAAAAGAGCATGTGAAAGATCAACAACAGATGGAATAATACAGCCGTTGAAATAACGATGGGTCTACGAATTTTTTGATACATAAGTTGATGTTTTCAGGGTTTTTAGATTGCCTAAAGCTACAAATCACTTGGGAAATGACCAAAAATAACAAAGGACAAAGAATGTCCGGGGAAATAACTGAAATGAAAAAAAAATAAACCCAAAAAGTAACAATGAGACTCAGAATTGCCTGACAGTTATTTCGATTTGAAATTTTTTTGTGCAATCCGAAATATTTTTTTTAGATTTACAAAATTCAAATTAACCTTATGATTTACAATTTTTACAAATACGGTTTTTGGATTAGTCCGTGGGTCAATGTGAAACGCAGGGACTGCCATTATATTTTACAAATAATTTAGCAATAAAGGCCATGTTGTTTTGATACAGCATGGCCTTTATTGTTGGTATAAATCAAAACAAAAGAATAGAATTATGACAAAACTGAAGAAAGTCTTTTTAACCGAAGACGAAATGCCAAGGCAATGGTACAACCTTGCCGCTGATGTAAAAATGAATCCACCACTGGGACCCGACGGTAATCCAATCTCTCCCGAAATGCTGGCTCCTGTATTTCCAATGAACATTATTGAGCAGGAAGTTAGCACACAGCGCTGGATTGACATCCCGGAAGAAGTATTAGAAATGTTAACTATCTGGCGTCCAACTCCGTTGGTGCGGGCCTATGCACTGGAAGCTGCCCTTGGAACGCCAGCCAAAATATATTACAAAAACGAAAGTGTATCACCCGTCGGGAGCCACAAACCCAATACGGCGGTTGCTCAGGCCTGGTACAACAAACAATTTGGCATCAAACGAATTACAACCGAAACCGGTGCAGGCCAGTGGGGCAGTGCCCTTGCTTTTGCCTGTTCGATGCTGGGGCTTGAGTGCAAAGTCTTCATGGTAAAGGTAAGTTTTGAACAGAAACCTTTCCGCAAAATGCTAATGAATACCTATGGGGCCAACTGCGTTCCAAGTCCAAGTATGGAAACCCAGGCTGGGCGCGATATTCTTGCACAATTCCCCGATACTCCGGGATCGCTGGGTATTGCCATTTCAGAAGCCATTGAACAGGCAGTGACCGATCCCAAGGGTGAAACCCGTTATTCGTTGGGTAGTGTGCTGAACCACGTGATGCTGCATCAGACCATCATTGGCCTTGAAGTACAGAAACAGCTAGCCAAATTTGGAGAAGCAAAACCCGATGTAGTAATTGGCTGTTGCGGCGGTGGCAGCAATTTCGCTGGTATTTCATTCCCGTTCATGCTCGACAAAATCCACGGAGCCAACATCAAGATTGTAGGCGCTGAACCAGCTTCCTGTCCAACCTTGACCAAAGCACCTTTCTGCTACGACCATGGCGATGTGGCAAAAATGACCCCGCTATTGCCAATGTACAGTTTAGGCCACGGTTTTATTCCTGCTCCGATCCATGCCGGAGGTTTACGCTATCATGGCATGTCACCACTGGTAAGTGCCGCACTTAAGGAAGGTTTAATGGAGGCACAGGCAATTCCACAGAGTGAATGCTTCCAGTCGGGTTTGCTTTTTGCAAAAACCGAAGGAATTGTTCCTGCACCTGAATCGACCCATGCCATTGCAGCAACTATCCGTGAAGCAAATCTGGCCAAAGAAGAAGGAAAAGAAAAAGTAATTGTTTTCAACCTCAGCGGACACGGACAAATGGACCTTGTTGGATATGAGAAATATCTGGCCGGTAATCTCGAAGATTATGAGCTTCCAATGGAAGTCATCGAACGTTATTTAAGTGAAATTAGTGGGTATCCAAAGCCCAATTTTGTATAAGGTTAGTAAAGTTTGACATTGAAGAAAGGGCTGGCTCGTCAGGGTACAGCCTTTTTTATAGGAAAAAGTCATTCGGAAATAGAAGAAATCCGGAGTCTTTTTACAATTCCTTCCTCAATCGGGCTACCGGAATGTTGAGTTGTTCCCGGTATTTGGCCACTGTGCGGCGGGCAATCGGGAACCCTTTTTCCTTCAAAAGATCGGCCAGGGCATCGTCGGTAACCGGTTTCCGTTTGTTTTCGGCATCAATCACATCCTGTAGAATCTTTTTGATTTTCCGGGTCGAAACCTCTTCGCCCGATTCATCCTGCATCGATTCAGAAAAGAAATATTTCAGGGAATAAATCCCAAAGTGAGTTTGTATGTATTTGCTGTTCGAGACCCTGGAGATGGTCGATATATCGAGCCCGGTTCGTTGGGCAATATCTTTCAGGATCATTGGTTTAAGTTTGGCTTCATCGCCATCAACAAAAAATTCTTTCTGATAATCGATGATGGCATTCATGGTAAGCAGCAACGTTTGGTGCCGCTGTTTGATGGCATCGATAAACCATTTGGCCGAATCGAGCTTTTGTTTGACGAACATCACCGCCTCTTTCTGGTCTTTCGACTGATCTTTACGGTTTTCGCTATAAGCCTTCAACATATTGGCATAATGGCCACTGATTCTCAGGTCGGGAACATTTCCCTTGGTGAGGTGGGCTGTCATCTGTCCTTCATTCATATCGAGCACGAAGTCGGGAATGATGGTCTGGTCGGCTCTATTGAGCGGATTGCTGTAGGAACCACCCGGTTTCGGGTTCAGCTTGACAATTTCATCAATGGCATCACGCAGATCATCCTCGTCGATGTTGAGACGAGCCATGATTTTGTCGTAATGCTTTTTGGTAAATTCTTCAAACTGATTAGAAATTAAGTTAATGGCATTTTCAATAATGACTGTTTTGTGTTCTTTCTTCTTCAATTGCAGCAAAAGACATTCCTGAAGGTCGCGGGCACCTATTCCCGGCGGATCTAAATCCTGGACCACATTCAGCAGATGAAGCATCTCCTCGTCGCTTACTTCCAAGTTCATGGTGAAAGCAAGATCGTCGACCATCGCTTCAATTTCACGGCGCAAATAACCATCTTCGTCGATATTGCCAATGATGTATTCAGCAATCATCATTTCCTGATCATCCAGGTCGAGCAAGCCCAGTTGTTCAATCAAAAACTCATGAAAAGTTGATCCGATGGAGAAGGGAATTTCTTCCTTTTTATCGTCTTTTGAATAGTTGCTACTCTTGTATTTATAGGATGGTTCGTCGTTGATGTATTCATCGATGGAAATATCGGCATCGACACTGTCGGATGTATCCTGCGAATCCTGGTCGTTGTCGTTTTCTTCCTTTTTTGAATCAATTTCCAGCACAGGATTTTCTTCCAGCTCTCTTTTGATCCGCTGCTCCAACTGCATGGCAGGCAATTCCAGCAACTTGATCATCTGGATCTGTTGCGGTGACAATTTTTGTAACAGCTTTTGCTGCAATGTGAGTTTTTGCCCTGCCATTTTTTTAGTATTAAGGTGGGATAAAGTTATAAAATCTGGCGTTCAAAATAAAAAAAGGTGCCTTTAAAGCACCTTATATCTCGATTTAGAATTCACAATTTTTCGGAGTTCGGGCAAAAGGAATTACGTCGCGGATGTTGCCCATGCCTGTAACGAAGGTAATCAACCGTTCGAAGCCGAGGCCAAAACCACTGTGGGGAACCGATCCGAAGCGACGGGTATCAAGGTACCAATCCATATCTTCTCTTGGAATGCCCATTTTGTCCATTTTCCCAACCAGCACTTCGTAGTTTTCTTCACGCTGTGATCCACCAATGATTTCACCAATTTGCGGGAACAACACGTCCATTGCGGCAACAGTATTCCCATCGGGGTTCAACTTCATGTAGAACGCTTTGATCGAAGCCGGATAGCCGGTAAGAATAACCGGTTTCTTAAAATGGGATTCTACCAGATAACGTTCGTGTTCGCTTTGCAAGTCGGTACCAAAACCCTTAACCGGGTACTGGAATTTACCTTTCTGGTTATGCTTTGAATTGGTAAGAATATCGATTGCTTCGGTGTAGGTTAATCTCACAAAGTCGTTATTAGCTACAAATCGCAGTTTTTCAATCAACTCCATGCTACGTTGATCGGCAGGTTTGTCTTTTTCTTCCTGCTGGAGGCGTTGGCTGAGGAATTCGAGGTCATCCATGCAGTTTTCGAGTGCATAGTTGATCAGGTATTTCAGAAACTCTTCAGCGAGATCCATGTTATCGTTGATATCATAAAATGCCATTTCGGGTTCAATCATCCAGAACTCGGCCAAATGGCGTGAGGTATTTGAGTTTTCGGCACGGAATGTTGGGCCGAAAGTGTAGATTTTCGATAAAGCCATCGCAGCTAATTCACCTTCCAGCTGACCTGAAACGGTCAGGTTGGTTTTCTTTCCAAAGAAATCCTGGCTATAGTCTATTTTTCCATCTTCGGTGCGGGGAGGATTGCTCAGGTCGAGGGTCGTTACCTGGAACATTTCACCTGCGCCTTCAGCATCACTGGCGGTGATAAGCGGAGTATGGATATTGAAAAACCCTTTCTGGTTAAAAAAAGTATGTACAGCATAAATCATGGCGTGACGTACCCGGAAAATTGCACTGAAAGTGTTGGTACGCATGCGGAGGTGGGCAATCTCACGAAGAAATTCAAGCGAATGCCGTTTGGGTTGCAGCGGATATTTGTCGGGATCGGCTTCACCAATCACTTCAATCTCTTTGGCGACCAGTTCAACCCGTTGTTGCCCTCCCGATTCAACCAGTTCTCCAACTACCGAGATTGCTGCACCGGTATTGATTTTTTTCAGTATATTTTCGTCGAAATTTGTAACATCGGCCACAATCTGGAGATTATGAATTACGGTCCCATCGTTCAGATTGATGAAATTCACATTCTTACTTTCTCGTTTTGTACGTACCCATCCATTTACCTTAACAGTACTGCCAAAGGCTTCCGATTTTAAAATTTCTTTGATTTCCTGACGTTTCATCGTGTTAACTGATTTAAAAATTTTATGAATGGCAAAGGTAAAATATTTTGGAAAAAACGGTTTCTCTCAGGGGGTTTCTTTAGAAGGATTTGTTTATTATTAAGAAACAAAGAAAGAGTCATTGGGAAAAGAGAAAAATCGACAAAAAAAGAGGCTGTTTTTAGGCAACCTCTTTCCATAATGAACAAAGAAGACAAACTATTTCTCAAGCCAGGATAATCGTTCATTGATTAATTTGATGTCGTTTCTCAATTCTCGATTTTCGGCTTTTAGTTTATCGTTTTCGGCTTTCAATTCTTTCAGGGCATTGATCACGGCCACATTAATTGGGTTCACATCCAATGAAAGGAATCCGTCGGTTTCTTCGGTAACGGCTTCAGGGAAAACTTTTTGGACATCCTGAGCAACAAATCCCACATAATTTTTATCGGATGGAAGGTTTTTGGCATTCTCTTTTTTATAGGAGTATGTTACCGGTTGCAGCTTTATGATCTCGTTGATACCTTTCTCAAAGTTTCCATGAACATCTTTCAACCGTATATCAGACCATGTGGCCCAGCTGCCACCACCTGGTTTGGCTGCGGTACCGTTAACCACCAACAGGTTGCTTCCGGGGTCAGTGGCCGTTGTTCCGATAAAGACTTTATCTCCAAAATAATTCCATGTTCCGCCATAGCCCCAGCTGAAATAGGTATCGTTGTACCAGATGGCCTCGGCTCCCTTACAGTACAACTTCCAGCTCCCTTCACCCCTGATGTTGATGGCTCCATCTACATCCAGTTTCTTTTGTGGGGCAATATGCCCGATGCCCACATTCCCATTGGGATTGATCACCATCCCGTTGTCCTGGGTATATAAATACAAGTTTCCCGGTTCCCTGTTGATCAGCCAGGCATTGTCTTCTTCCAAGCTGAGAATCAACCCGAGCGTATTACCAGTCTGGCTGTTGCTCAGGTTCATCCAGCAATTGTTTGAAGGGTTATACAAGGATAAATCAGTCGATGGATATTCCGTACCTATACCGACCGATTTCTGAACGTAAAATTTGCCACCGGTGAAATATCCTGAGTAACCATCGGGTGAATTAACATTTCCTATAATACCTTTTGTAATACCCGAACCTGAAACACTTGAACCATAAACACCTATACCGGCACTTGACTGAGTTGCTCCATATATTCCAACTGTATTACCTGTCATACTCATTGATTCTCCCATAACTGCTATTCCATTCAGAGAATTTACCTCACCTTTAACTCCGTAACCACCTGTTTTTGATGAATTGACTCCTCTTACTCCAATGTAGTTACTTTCACCATGTATACCTGTACCTGAAGTGGAAGCTGATTTACCTTGTATCCCTATTGCAAAGCCGCTTGATGAGTAATTGTTGCCATAAATTGCAATACCATCGGGGCTCTTAACTTCTCCCATAATTCCATATGCATAACCTGTTGCTCTATTAACAACACCCTTCACACCAATCCAATTGCTTTCGCCATGCACGCCTGTACCATCCATGGCATTAGAAAGACCATATACACCTTTAGCCTCGCCTGAAGCAGAAACAGCATATCCAACCACTCCAGATCCATTCTCTGAATAAGAACTGCCTTCTACTCCAACCGATGAACCAGAAGAAGAAGTAGCAATTCCCCTGACTGCAACTCCTTCATTAGAGTAAGATTGTCCGCTTACTCCTAATCCGATGCCTGTCGTGCTTTTGTTTATGCCCGAAATCCCTATCCCAACTCCTGATGAAGTAGATCCAATTACTCCAAAAGTGTTGCCTTCTGTTGCATCTCCAAACCCGACAATCGCTACTCCATTATTATTTTTCACACTAAATGCATTATTTATAGAATGTGAACTACCAGCAAATGGCAAACTAAAACCTGCCGGAATTGGTAGGGTCACAGTACCACCTCCTTTTGAAAGTGAAAGATCATTACCCGATATACTTAACGACTGTATTTCATTTACCGGATCAGTATCGGCTTCATTCCCGGGAATCCATGTAGTTCCATTCCATTTCAAAACCTGTCCGTTTGTGGCTGATTGCTGAGCTATCTTCAGCGGAGTTGCTGCAGTTCCATTACCGGTTAAGGTTGCATCGGTTGTCACTGTTTGGGTCCCCCAGTTATCGCCTCCGCCCGATGATGGCAGTGTTACCGTACCGCCACCTTTGGAAAGCGTAAGAGAGGTTCCGCTTAGGCCCAAAGCCTGAATTTCATTCGTTGCATCGGCATCGGCATCATCAATGGAAACACTGCCCCCTCCTTTGGAAAGGGTAACGGTACTGCCTGTTTTGGAAATCGTCTGGATTTCGTTTGCCGGATCGGCATCGGCATCGTCGACCTTATCCACTTCCACCGTCTTCGCATGAAGTGCATACGGTACGCTCATCAGCAGGCTCGTTCCCATTGCCTGATAAGCGGTGCCCCCGGCCGGGTCGAGTTCCACTTTTACAAAGTAGCTGTTGTCCGACCAGTTGATTGCTTCAAACGAACCCGTCTTATTGGTACCGCTACCGATTGCAAAATCGACCAGGCCAAAACCATTGGTAGTTTTTTTCTGTACTTCGCTGTAGACCGCGCTTCCGGTTTCACTTCCCGACAGAATGCTGATCCGGAAAGCTACCGACTTATTGGCCAATACATTTCCTGAAACATCACGGGCAACAGCCTGGTATTTGAAGCCCTGAGGGACCTGCGCAATAACAGTAACACACAGTAAAAGTGTCGTAATAAAAAGGGCAAAATTTTTCATAATCATACCTTTAAAAAGTTGTTGGAAATAATGGGGAGGATTTTATAATCCCCTTTGCATTAATATTTGATCACTTTAAATGATTGTAAGGGAATTTCATTCCCGGTATAAACAACCAACAGGTAGTTTCCTTTTCGGTAGGCTTGCATGCTAATTTTTTCAACCGACTGCTTCAAATTATTTTGAAGAATGAGTTTTCCCGAGAAATCGAAAAGTTTCAGAAGAAGCTTTTCCTTAGAATGGTTGCTGATTTCGAGCATAAGCTGATCGACAACCGGGTTCGGGTAGAGTTTCAAATCAATTGCACCAATGGCAATCTGATCGATAGCAGTAACGCTTAGATTACTTTGCTGGAATCCTTGGGTAAGGGTGTTTGATGAGGAAGATAAGGTTTCGATGACGGGCTCTCCAATGGTATAGTCAAGCTGAATGGTGGCACTTTTACAGGAACCACCGTTAGTTGAAATAACATCTTGTCCGTAGGAGTTCGTAATTCCCGCTCTAAATAAAAGAAGAAGGAATAACAGGAGCAGAAGTTTGTTCATTTTGATGGGAGAAATCCGGAAAAATTCAAAATGATTCATGGTAACGGGTTTTTAAAAAACATTGGGAAATAAAAAGCTTCAATAAGACATGATAATCTATTGAAAATAAATTTGATTGATTAAATATAGTGAATTTTTCTTTAATCCGCCAGAGCAAATTCAAAGGGTATTACTACGAATTCAAGAAATGTTGCTACATCTACAAAAAAAACCGGTAAAATCAAACGTAATTTGATTTTACCGGAGCAGAAAGACTTAACTAATCCTTCTAAAAATTACTTGGAAATCAGCTTTTCCAGTTTTTCCAGTCGTTGTTTAATTTGTTCATTTTCATTTTTCAGCCTATCATTTTCGGCTTTCAATTCTTTCAGGGCATTAATCACCGCCACATCAACAGCGTTCATATCCAGCGAAAGGAACCCGTCGGGCTCTTCGGCAACCGCTTCGGGAAATACTTTTTGAACATCCTGTGCCACAAATCCCACATAATTCTTGTCAGATGGCAGGCTTTTAGGATTATCTTTCTTATATGAATAGTTGACAGGTTGTAACTGAATGATTTCTTTTAAACCCTTATTGTAATCTCCATGAATATCTTTCAATCGTTTATCTGAATAAGTTGACCAGCTGCCACCACCCGGTTTGGCAGCAGAACCATTAACTACGAGCAGGTTGCTTCCGGGATCAATTGCAGAAGCTCCAATGAAGACCCTGTCGCCAAAGTAATTCCATGATCCACCGTAACCCCAGCTATAGTATGTACCATTGTAAGAAAGTGCTTCTGCCCCATTACACCGGAGGGCTATACCCGAAGATGCATTGTTTAGGTTAGCACATCCAGCAACATCCAATGGAAAAGACGGATAAGTTGTCCCAACACCCAAAAAACCGGTTATGCCGACTTTTCCGTTGAAATACCCACTCCAGCCTGAAGAATTGGGACAATCTCCTAATACTCCAATATAGGGTGAGATACCATAAACCCCATATCCATAGTCCGATGATGTTGTTCCATAAACGCCATAGGTGACACCTGTTGAAGCCGTAGCAGAACCCTGCACCCCAATATAAGGCGACTGACCAAAGGTTCCAACGCCGTAGCTATCACTAGCTTTCCCTCTCACACCCAGTTTAGATCCATCTCCTTGTACTCCGACGCCGGAAGAGGAACTTACCATTCCATGAACACCAAATGTTTCTCCGCTACTGGCATTTGAATTACCATAAACACCTGTTCCAGAGGTTGATTGAGAAACACCTACGACACCATAGGCCAATCCGGTGCTGGATGTAACTATTCCCTCTGCTCCGATATATCTGGCTTGCCCATAAATGCCGTAGCTTCCATCACCCGTTCCATATCCTTTTACCGCAATATTCGAAGAAGTACCATACACACCGATGCCATAAGGAGAATTGACCGTTCCATAAACGCCATATGTACTTCCAGTCGAAGAATTAGCACCACCATAAACACCATATCCATCAATCGATTGGGTCTCTCCCATTACACCAAAACCCGATCCATAATATGCAGAATTAATTCCATGAATGGCCGATCCATTGGTATTGGTCACTTCAAAAGCCGTTGCCGAGTTGTTGATTGTCTGCGAAAAAGGTAATGACATGCCACCACCAGAACCAGCCCACTGCCAAGTAGCATAACCATTGGCATCACAAGTAAGAACCCGTCCGGCTGCTTCCCCAATTCCTGTCAGTTGAAGGCTACCGGATGTTTTCAGGGCAACTCCGGTCTGGCTCAGAAAGTAACCACCTATTCCGGATATGGCAGTACCCACAACGCCCATGTTTGAATTGGCCTGTCCAAGCACACCACAATTGCCAGGAGTCCCGGTTGACGATACTTCTCCCGAACGCCCCAATACACCCTGAGAAAAACTGGCTCCTGTTCCTTGTCCAAAAACGCCACTACCACTTGAAGCATAGGTTCTTCCATAAATACCATACCCCGAAGAACTGAAGCCGGCAATCGTATAGATGCCTGATCCAATATTTTCAATAGAAAACGGAGTAGTTGCATACGATGAACTGATTGTATATGGCAAAGACAATCCCCCTGAATTTGAAAGAGTAACGGTACCGCCCCCTTTTGAAAGCGAAAGATTATTCCCAATCAGGAGTAAAGTCTGTAACTCATTGGTTGAATCAGAATCGACCCGGCCAGGCTTCCATGAAGTTCCATTCCACTTCAACCCCTGCCCCGCAACGGCCGATTGTTGTGCAATTTTCAGGGGATTAGCCGCAGTTCCATCACCTGTAAGAGTAGCATCGGCAACAACACTCTGTGTTCCCCAGTTATCGCCGGAAAATGAAGGCAGCGTAACTTTACCCCCGCCTTTCGAAAGACTTAATGAGGATCCGCTCAAACTCAACGTTTGAATCTCGTTGGTTGCATCGGCATCGGCATCGGCATTATCAATTGTTACGCTACCCCCGCCTTTCGAAAGTGTCAAGGTATTTCCTGACTTGGTAAGTTGCTGAATTTCGTTCGTTGGATCCGCATCAGCATCATCAACCGCATCAACAAAACCACCCCCATTTTTGGTAAGGGTGACCAAATTCCCAACTTTTGAAATGGTTTGGATCTCATTCATAGGATCAGCGTCCGAATCGTTAATCGAAATCATTCCTCCCCCCTTAGAAAGGGTTACCATATCCCCATTTTTTGATAGGACCTGTATTTCATTTGCAGGGTCTGCGTCCGCGTCGTCCACCTTATCAACCTCAACCGTTTTGGCATGAAGAGCATATGGAACACTCATCAACTGGCTGGTTCCCATCATCTGATAATCGGCACCTCCCGACGGATCAAGCTCTATTTGAACAAAATATGCATCTTTTGACCATTCGATCGCTTCAAATTCAGAGGTATTCCCACCAATTACAAAATCGACCAGACCAAAATTGTTAGTCGTTTTTCTAAGTTCTTTACTATAGACAATCCTCCCATATTCACTTCCTTCATGGATGCTGACCCGGAAAGCTACCGTTTGATTGGCTAATACTTTTCCCGAAGCATCGCGTGCAACCGCTTGGTATTTAAATCCCTGCGGGGCTTGTGCCATAACACTCATATACAGGAAAAGAATAATGGTAAAAAGAAAGATTTTTTTCATAAGCAGATATTTTAACTTTAGGTTCTTTAAAATGGGCATAATTGCCAAAACAACATCAGTTCTTAACAATCTTGAATGTTTGTATCGGAGTACTGTTTTCGGAACAGACCTTCAGCAGGTAATTGCCAGGAACATAAGCTTGCATGTTCACTGTTTCGACAGGCTGCTCAATCACTTTTTGAAGGAGCAACTGACCGGTAACATTATATAGCATAAAAGAAAGATTCTTCATCTCTTTTTCCTCCGTACCAATCATCAACTGATCTGAAACCGGGTTGGGATATACTTTTAGTTGTATTCCTCCCAAAGTCATCTGATCGATGGCTGTGACTGTAAGATTGCCTTGATGGAACCCTTGAGTGAGGGCACCTGAACCCGAAGAGATGGTTTCGACGATTGGCTCACCAACGGTCCAGTCAAGCTGAACGGTCGATCCTTTGTAAGTGCTTCCACCCGAAGAAAGTACTTCCTGAGCAAGAACTTCGGATATACCCAAAAAGGGAAAAAGGGAAAAAATAAGGAGTAGTCGGCTCTTTTTCAACATAAAAAAACGAATAGCAAGTTTTCTTTTCATGGCTAGATTTTTTTTGACAGGTTAAATTAATGAAATAAATATCATTAACAAAAAATAGCAAACAAATTACTGAAAATGAACTTATCTTATTAATCAAAATTATATTCATCGTTCTCAAAGAGTAAAGATAATCAGCACTTGATAAATAATCTCAAAAATTCATAATTTTCTCAAAAAAAGAAGAGCCCGCTTCTTTCGAAACGAGCTCCCCGAATGGTTTATTAAAGCCATTCAAATTATTTTGATGTGATCTCATCTTTCTTTTGTTTGAAATCTTGGATTAACTCTTCAAACAATTCTTTCACCGATATGATTTTAGAAGCCCGATAGGCATTGCTGCCACAAAAAGCATAACCCGAAGCCATATTCCCATTGGCTGCATTGAACAATGCGGTAATAATGCAGTATGGACTGGTGCTTATGTCGCAGGTTTTTATGCAATGAAACGGACACACTTTGGGCATTTTCAAACCTTGCTTTACCTTATCGAGGAAGCTGTTTGCGATAGCGCGTCCGGGCATTCCCACCGGGCTTTGTATAATCCCGATTTCCTCCTCTCTTGAATCGATGTAAGTTTGTTTAAACTCGACAGAGGCATCGCATTCCTGGGTTGTCACAAAGCGGGTTCCCAATTGAACCCCTTTGGCACCTCTCTGCATGATGTTGTAAATATCTATCCCATCGTACAAACCACCGGCAGCGATGACCGGAATTTCCTTGTTGTATTTTTCCTCGAATATGCGCACTTCATTTACTACCTCCGGCACAATCTCTTCGAGCGAAAAATTTGCATCGTCGATTTGATCACGTTTGAACCCCAGATGGCCACCGGCTTTGGGGCCTTCGACCACAAAAGCGTCGGGCAAATAATCATAATTGGCCTTCCATTTCTGGCAAAGAATCTTTGCGGCTTTGCCCGAAGAAACAATGGGTACCAGTTTGGTGGTACTGTCGGGTTTTAAGAAACCTGGTAAATTTAACGGTAGCCCGGCTCCTGCAAATATGATATCAACTTTCTCTGAAATTGAGGTGCGAACCATATCGTCGAAGTTCGTCAATGCACCCATAATGTTTACACCAATAACCCCTTTGGTTGCTTCCTTTGCCTTTCTGATTTCTTCTTTTAATCCTTCAATACTGGCTTGCAGATAATCTTTAGCCCTGTCTTTATATAGAAGGCCCAATCCGGCACATGAGATAACCCCAACACCTCCTTCGTTTGCCACTGCAACAGCCAACCCTGATAACGAAATTCCAACACCCATTCCTCCCTGAAAAATAGGAACTCGAATGTGTAATCCTCCTAATAATAATCCCTTCATTGTCAATTCAAAATTTTGATAGGCCATAAACATAGGCAAAATCAAAGCAGGCAACGTAAAAACAACGTTGTTAAAAGAAGTTAACTTTCAGTGAAAACTTCGGAATGAGTTTGTAGCTGCGGATTTGGAACTTATTCCGATTTCAGGAGTTTTTCGATTTCTGCGACAGATGGTTCACATATTCCTTTTTCGGTAATCAAACCAGAAACTAATCGGGCGGGTGTAACATCGAAACCATAGTTGGCAACCGGGCTCCCTTCGGGAACAACCTGTATTTTTCCGCTTTTCCCTTCCATGAATCTCACTTCGTCTCCGTTTCGTTCTTCGATTGGGATTTCGGTCAGGCCATCCGAAATGGAAAAATCGATGGATGATGTGGGCAGAGCGACATAGAATGGAATACCG
>DAOQAB010000062.1:0-21012 GCA_035353695.1 Prolixibacteraceae bacterium | reverse complement strand
TAGCTAATATTTATGCGTAAATTAAATTGATCCCCAGAAATTCCGATTGATCCATACCATTGAGTTAGCTCGATTCCTTTTATCCAATGATAAGTTAGTAGTATCACGATAGTAAATAAATAAAAAAGAGCTGCATTTTTGTTTGCAACTCTTTCATTTTCTTAGTGGAGATTAACGGAATCGAACCGTCGACCTTTTGACTGCCAGTCAAACGCTCTAGCCAACTGAGCTAAACCCCCATAATAAATATTCTTCAAAAGCTCTAGCCTCCACGATCCTCGATAGCTATCGGGACCTGGATGAGCCCTGCCTGCCGCAAGGTAGGTAAACCCCCAAACTTTGAGCTGCAAATATAAAACTTTTTCTTAAAAACATCTATTTAGCATGAGTTCGATTTAAAAAAACAGAGATTAATCTCCCAATCAATTGTTTAAGCAATACGACATCAAACGAAAACTACGAGAAACCATAGGACACAATTGTCTTCGATCTACTGTTGCCCGGTTAATTCAAAAAATATTGAGCAGATTCCTCACTACACATTATTTCGCTACCAATGATAGATTTCAAATTGAATGGCAAATTCTTCAACTCAACGACGACCCATTACGTCCGAAATTAGATTATCCCTTGTCGGAAATTCAACCGCGGACGTTTTTGACTACACCTCAACAACCCCGGGTTCCGTTACACTCCACCCGGGGCTATTATTCTTTGAGCCTTACAGGCTTGGAGTTAAGACAACTAATCGCGTAAATCGAGGAGGATAGGAAGGCTGCTTTGCTGCCTTCCTATCCTCCCTTTTCCCTTTGTGGTGCATGTCATCCCGAACGCAGTGAGGGATCTGTCATTGATAACGCAGTGAGAAATCTCTCGTTTTTAGCCTGAAAACAAAATTTTCGACCGTATCCGATTGCTTTCTTTTCGATTAACCAACAAACTTTCAGCAACATTAAAATAAGATTCCTATTTTTGCACTCAGTTTAACCAATCATCAATCAGGGTTTCTTTTTTATGGGAGAATTAATTTCGACAGAACAGGAGATGGAAAGAGTGGTCCTGGTGGGGCTAATTACCAACAACCAGGACGAAGCTCATGCCAGGGAATACATCGATGAACTGGAATTTCTTGCTGACACTGCCGGTGCAGTGGTGGTAAAGAAGTTCTTTCAGCGCCTGCCCTATGCCCATCATGTGACGTTTGTTGGTGCCGGAAAGCTCAATGAAATTACGGCCTATATCAAGGAAAATGTGATTGAGACCGTGATTTTCGACGACGAGCTCTCTCCCACCCAGCTCCGAAATATCGAAAAGATCACCGAATGCAAGGTACTTGACCGCACCAACCTGATTCTCGACATTTTTGCCAAACGGGCCCAAACAGCGTATGCAAAAGCCCAGGTGGAACTGGCACAGCTTCAATACACCCTGCCCCGCCTTACCCGCATGTGGACCCACCTGGAACGGCAGCGCGGAGGTATTGGGATGAGAGGCCCTGGTGAAGCTCAGATTGAAACCGACCGCCGGATTATCCTCGATAAAATTGCCCGGCTAAAAGAACAGTTGAAAAAGATCGACCAGCAAATGACCACACAGCGTAAAAACCGTGGCAAAATGGTTCGTGTGGCGCTGGTTGGTTATACCAATGTGGGTAAATCGACGCTGATGAACCTGCTCAGCAAATCGGAAGTATTCGCCGAAAACAAACTCTTTGCCACCCTCGACACGACGGTTCGGAAAATGGTGATCAGCAACCTGCCATTCCTGATTACCGACACCGTGGGTTTTATCAGGAAGCTGCCCCATGGGTTGATCGAATCGTTCAAATCGACCCTCGACGAAGTACGCGAAGCCGATATCCTGATCCATATTATCGACATTTCACACAAAGGTTTTGAAGAACAGATCTCGGTTGTACAGCAAACCCTCGAAGAGATCGGAGCTGCCGACAAACCAACCATTTATCTTTTCAACAAGATTGATGCTTTTTCATACACCCCGAAAGATGAGGATGATTTAAGGGAATCGACGAAAGAGAACTGGTCGCTGGAGGAATGGAAAAACAGTTGGATGGCCAAAAACAACACGCCATCGCTCTTCATTTCGGCCAAAGAAAAGATCAACATCGAAGAACTGAAAGAGAAACTGTACGAAGAGGTGAAAAACATTCATGTAACCCGCTTTCCGTATAACGATTTTCTGTTTACCGAAGAGATTGCGGAAGAATAAACCGTTAAAAGCAATACCGGTATTCTGCCAGCTCTACTGCCAGTTCATCAGGTGGACAATTCCCTGATCTTCACATGTCGAAAGCAATTCTGATAGTGGCTTCCCAAACACGGGATGAATCAACTCCGGAGCAATTTCGCAAAGCGGTTCAAGGATAAAGCGGCGCAGATGCAGCAACGGATGCGGTATTTGCAAGCTTTCCTGTTCTATAATCTGATTGCCAAAAAAGAGAATATCGATATCAATGATTCTCGATTCATAATCTCCGCTTCCGCTCCGGATCCTTCCCATCCCTTTCTCGATAAAAAGACATTTTTCGATCAGCTGCCCCGGATCCATGCTGGTTTGAATAACAATCACCTGGTTCAGAAAATGTTCTTCACACGAAAAGCCCCATGCCTCGGTTTCGTAGATGCCCGACACAACAGAAACCTGCCCGATCTCTGCTTCGATTGCATGAATCGCTGCTGATAAGTTCTTTAGCTTATCACCCATATTGGTGCCCAGCGAAAGGAAAACTTCTTCCATTCCAAAAAAATTAATCAATATTTTATTCTTTCCTGTAACAAAATTGCTATAATGGTTACATATTGAATAAATTGCTCAAAGAAACCATTTTTCAGAGAATAACAAACAAAAAAAATAACCGTTATGAAAAGCTTTTTAAAATACACCCTGGCGACCATTGTTGGTTTTACCATTGTTATTTTTATCACGTTCCTGATTATGCTCGGGATCGCATCGGCAGTGGTATCCTCAACCGAAAAAGAGGTCGTCATAAAAGACAACTCTGTACTGGAGTTAAAACTTGACAAAGAGATTGTTGACCGAACGCCCAACGACCTTTTACAAAGCCTCGACCTGCCAATATTCTCCAGTTCAAAATTGGGGCTCGACCAGATTATTTCGGCGATCGAAAAAGCAAAAACCGAAAACAAGATTAAGGGAATCTATTTGCGCATAAGCGATTTATCCGCCGGATATTCGGCCTGTGAAGAGATCCGCACCGCATTAAAGAAATTCAAGGAGTCGGGAAAGTTCATTTATGCTTATTCCGAAAATTACACCCAGAAAGCCTATTACCTTTCATCGGTTGCCGACAAGGTATTTATCACTCCCGAGGGAATGCTCATGTTTACGGGTATTGCCAGTGGATCGCCCTATTTTAAAAATGCCTTTCAAAAATTGGGGATCGAAATGCAGGTTGTACGCCATGGCAAATTCAAAGCAGCTGTTGAACCGTATCTGCTCGACAAAATGAGCCCCGAAAACCGGGAACAGGTTCAAGTTTATGTAGGAAGCATCTGGAATAATGTGGTTAACAAAATTTCGGAATCGAGAAACATCTCCACTCAAAAGATGAACGCCATTGCCGACGAAAACATGGCCTACCGATCAACCGCTTCATTATTGGCCAATCATCTGGTCGACAGTGTTATTTATGAAGATCAGGTATTGAATTTTCTCCGTTCAAAATCAGGGATCAAGGCCGAAAAAGAGATTCCTTTTGTCTCGGTTTCCGATATGAAATCGGTAGCCGAGAAACACGAGGGCAAAGGGCTGGCTAAAAACAAGATTGCCGTGATTTATGCTGCTGGTGAAATTGGGATGGGCAGTTCCTCATCGTATTCATCGGAAGAGTCAATCGATGGGATTTCCCTTTCCAAAGAGATTCGGGATGCCCGTCTCGACAGCACCATCAAAGCCATTGTGTTCAGGGTCAACTCCCCCGGAGGAAGTGCATTGGCATCGGAACTGATCTGGAGGGAAGTGAAACTGGCAGCCAGCACCAAGCCAACAGTTGTCTCTATGGGAAACCTTGCCGCTTCGGGCGGATACTATATTTCGTGCGCTGCCGACACCATTGTCGCAAATCCAACCACTTTAACCGGATCAATCGGTGTCTTCGGGGTAATTCCTAACACCCAGGAACTTTTCGAGAAGAAGCTGGGAATCAATTTCGATGTGGTTAAAACCAACAAACTGAGCGACATGCCTTCGACCAACCGTCCAATGACCGACGAAGAGCGGGCAATCATGCAAAACATGGTAGAAAATGTCTATTCAACCTTTGTAAACCACGTAGCCGAAGGCCGCAAAATGACCTACCAACAAGTTGATGAGATTGGACAAGGCCGTGTCTGGACCGGAGAAAATGCACTGAAACTAGGTTTGGTCGATAAGCTGGGCGATTTAGACGATGCCATCGCCATTGCCAAAGAGATGGCCCACCTTGACCGCTACCGGATTATTAACCTACCCAAACAAAAAGATCCTTTTGAAGAACTGATGCAAGGTTTCTCGACTAAAATCAAAACGTCGGTCATCGAAACCGAGTTGGGTGATGCAGCCAAATACTATAAAACCATTCAATCAATTAAAAACCAATCGGGTATTTTGGCAAGACTTCCTTATGAATTTGAAATGGAATAGTTTGATTCAGCCTGTCATATTTTAAAAATCCCGTTTACACGGGATTTTTTTTGTTAACAGCCCGCTTCTTCGTAAATTTAGCTTTTTATTTTTGAAACCATGTTTAAATATTTCCTATACCCTTTATCGTTCGTTTACGGGATTGTTACCTCAATCCGTAACTTTCTGTATGATTCAAAAATACTGAAGCCCCAAACATTTCAACTGCCTATTATTTCAGTAGGAAATTTAACCGTTGGCGGAACCGGAAAAACTCCCCATGCCGAATACCTGATCGCCTTATTGAAGAAAGAGTTCAAAATTGCCTTTTTGAGCCGTGGGTATAAAAGGAAGACGAAAGGGTTTATCCTGGCCAACAGCCATTCAACCCTTAATGAAATCGGGGATGAACCGGTCCAGATCAAACAGAAATTCCCGGATATTACCGTTGCCGTATGCGAAAAACGGAAGAAAGGGATCCGGAAACTAATCGAAGACAAGGAGATAAACATGGATGCCATTATTCTCGATGATGCTTTCCAGCACCGGAGTGTCGAGCCCAACATCAACATCCTGCTACTCGATTACACCCAGTCGGTCTTTGAGGATCATCTGCTTCCGGTTGGACGGTTGCGGGAATCACTCAAAGCCTTTCACCGGGCTAATTTCATTATCATTACCAAATGCCCAAGTGAACTGAAACCCATTGACCAGCGGGTATATAAAAACAAACTCGATATTCGGCCTTACCAGAATTTATTCTTTACCAGCATTGTTTATGGTGAAATCACCCCGGCAGAAAAGGGGCTCATGCTTTTGTGCGATGACCTGCACAACTATTCGGTGCTGCTGGTTACCGGCATTGGAAACCCGGCTCCCCTGCTCGATTATCTGAAAGACCAGGTTGGCCATATTGTACATAAAAAATACCCCGATCATTATTCGTACAAAGAGAGCGACCTTGCCGAGTTATCGACTCTCCTTCTGGGTATTGAATCGCAACAAAAAATGATTATAACAACCGAAAAGGATCTGGTACGGTTAAAAGCAGTTCCTGACTGTCCACCCGATTTCTTCCGGAATGTATTTTATATTCCGATCGAAATCAGGTTCCTTGACCGGACCAAAGAGCTTTTCAATAAAAAAATAATGACCTATGTTAGAGAAAATAAAAGCAACAGCCGACTTCATAAAAAATAAGACCGGTTTCAACGGAAAAATAGCGGTCATCCTTGGCTCCGGCCTGGGCGGTTTCACAAAGAAAATCGACATTGAGCAAACGCTCAGTTATTCCGACATTCCAAACTTCCCGGTTTCGACCGTGGAAGGTCACAGTGGCAAACTGATCTTTGGCAAATCGGGAGGAAAAGAGATTGTGGTCATGCAGGGCCGGTTCCATTACTACGAAGGCTATTCCATGGAGCAGGTCACATTCCCGGTAAGGGTTTTCAAACAACTGGGGGTTGAATACCTGCTGGTTTCCAATGCCGCCGGAGGTATCAACTACAGTTTCGAGGTGGGCGATGTGATGATGATTACCGATCACATCAGCATTTTTGGCATCAACCCGTTACTGGGTAAGAATTACAATGAACTTGGCCCACGTTTCACCGATATGTCGCACGCCTATAACCCAGAGCTGTGCGATAAAGCCCGTGAAATTGCCCGAAAACATTATATCCAACTGCACGAAGGAACTTATGTGGGGTTAACCGGGCCCAGCTTTGAAACCCCGGCAGAATACCGCATGCTCCATGCCATGGGCGGCGATGCTGTTGGCATGTCAACGGTTCCCGAAGTCATTGTGGCGAACCACTCAGGACTTAAGGTCTTCGGGATGTCGGTAATCACCAATAACGGGCTGGTTGTTTCGGAAGAAGGCAACAAACACACCGAAGTGCTGGATGTGGCCAACATGGCCGGTCCAAAACTGGAAACCATCTTTCAGGAGCTGATCTCGGAGATTTGACCCCATGATTGGTGCAATATTACTGGCGTTAGCCCCGGTTTTTATTATTGCTTTCTATATCTATTTCAGGGATAAATACGAAAAAGAACCCTGGCCAATCCTGCTTTTGTCGATGCTGGCCGGGGTCGTTATTACATTGCCCATCACGTTTGCCGAAGAGTTCATGGCCTTTTTAGGAGGCGGCTTCGACGGCATTTTCAAAACCTTCTGGGATTCCTTTTTGGTTGCCGCTTTTTGTGAAGAGGGTTTCAAACTGATCGTTCTTGTCCTGCTTATCTGGAAAAGCAAGGAGTTCAACGAGAAATTTGACGGGATTGTTTATGCCTCTTTCATCTCGCTGGGATTTGCCGGGATTGAAAATCTGATGTATGTCCTTAAATCGGGACTTGGAACCGGTATTTTCAGAGCCTTCTCGGCTGTTCCTGCCCATGCAATTTTTGGTATCAGCATGGGTTTCTTCTTTGCCATGGCCAAATTTTATCCGCAGAAAAGAAGGAAATACCTTTGGTACACCTTTCTGCTGCCTTTCTTCCTCCACGGATTTTATGATTTCATCCTGCTTTCGGGATACAATGTTTTATTGCTGATTTTCATTCCTTTCGTTTTATTCCTCTGGATTTCGGGATTCCGGAAAATGAAAAAAATGAACAACGCCTCTATCTTCCGGAACGACCTGGATATTGGCCTCTATTTCTGTAAAGTAAAAGAATACAAACCCGATGAGAGGAGTTAGTGCTTCTCCTCTTCCAGCTCCTTTTTGAAATGCGGAAAGTCGCTAAATTTCTTTCGCGAGAAGAAGAAAAATTGCCATACGATACTGTATTTCAACATCTCGTGATGACAGGTTGTCGTTACTTTCCCCATCAGTATTTTTCGCTTTTTCTTCAGAATTGGTTTGGATTGATGAAATGACAGGTGGGCTTTCACAATCGTCCAGGAGTTTCGGAAATCGAAACAGACAAAATACTTCGCAATAGCCAGGGTATCGATCACCATGCGTTTAAACATGGTGAAAGGCAAATTCCTGCCTGTGTAGTTTTTGTATAAGGTCCAGAGGCTATTCCTGAAATTCAGGAACAACTTATGCGGATTGTTATAATCGAGTGTTGCGCCCCCCCAATGGTAGACGGTGCTTTCGGGCGTAAAAACAATGCGGTAACCCTGGTTCTTCAACCGCCAGCAAAGATCAATTTCCTCCATGTGGGCAAAAAAATCGGCATCAAAACCGTGGTTTTCCCTGAAGAGATCGGCGCGAATGAACAGGCAGGCACCCGAGGCCCAAAAGATGTCGGTCTGCTGGTCGTATTGCCCCGAATCGGTTTCGATCACATCCATGATCCGACCCCGGCAAAACGGATAACCATATTTATCAACAAAACCGCCGGCTGCTCCGGCATGTTCAAAGCGGGAATAATCACGATCGGAAAGTATTTTAGGTTGAACCGCTGCAATGGAACGATCGGATTTGAAAAGTTCGACAATTGGATTGAGCCAGCCGGAGGTGACCCTCACATCGCTGTTCAACAAGCAATAAATATCGGCATCGACCTTTTCGAGCGCCTTATTATAACCACCGGCAAACCCGTAATTCTGGTCGAGCAGGATTAGCTCCACCTGCGGGAACCTTTCCCTCAGAAACTCGACAGAACCATCGGTTGAGCCATTATCGGCCACAATCACCGTAGTAATCGACGGATCTGAAAAAGCTACAACATGCGGAAGGTAATTCTCCAGGTGTTTTTTACCGTTCCAGTTTAATATGACAATTGAAAGTTTCAACCTTTATAAAAAAGTAAGTCCAACTTTACGGTTAAGGCCTTTTTCAAAAATCCTGATGAGAGTGGAAAGCTGAATATTTCCCCGTGCATTTTCAATTCTTGAAATATAACTTTTTTTGGTGCCTGCTTTTTCCGCTAACTGTTCCTGCGTCATCTTTGCCTGACTACGAGCCTCTTTCAACATTTCGCTAACGATAAACATCTGAGATCTCTCCTCATATTCGTTTCGACTATCAGTCCCTATCTTACCATATTCCCTTTCGATAAGCTCGTCAAATGTTGTTATTCCATTGTAATCAGTCATAGTTTACGTTGTTTAAAATATTCTTCTTTTAACCTCATTGCCTTTTCTATCTCGTTTCTGGGTGTTTTTTGTGATTTCTTTTGAAATCCATTAAATAAAATCACTAAACGACCCTGATCAAAACAACAAAATATTCGATAAATATTCGACTGATATTCTATTCGTATTTCGTAAAGTCCATCACAACCAGTAACTGGAGCCAAAAACTTTTCGGAAATCCTGTCTATTTGTTTTATCAATTCAAATACATACTGAAGCTTCTGTTTTACTTTAATATCAAGCCCTTTATAGAAGTCAATAAAATAATTTCCATAAAATACGATTTGTCGCTCCATGATAAAAAAGTTATCCCCAAAGATAACAATACTATTCCATTTTTTCAAATTGGAATCAAAAATCCCGTTTATATTTCCACCGTTTATGGGTCCAAAAATATTGATCGGGGTACTTTCTGATCGATTCTTCGAGCTTCTGCATAAACGTGTGGGTTATTTCAAATTCGGGCATCTCGTTTGCATCCCGTGCAATCAGTTCAAACCTGAATTTCTGATATCCTCTTTTCACACTCGTAATTTCCGTGAAAACAACGGCGGCATTGGTTTTCCGGGCAATCCGCTCGGTTCCGGTCAATACCGGCGTATCCTGGTTCATAAAAGTGACCCAGTGTTTGAGATAATCCCGCCAGGGACGCTGATCGCTTATAAACAGGGCAATATATTTTTTCCCTTCACTGAAATAAGAATACAACGTCCGGAAGGTTTCGCTCATCTCCAGCGCAATTCCTGTCTTTGACCGGATCTGTTTATAATACCGGTCGAAAGTTTTGTTTCCAAGCCGCTTATAAACAAAGAACTTTTGAGCATCCAACCGGATTTTAAATAACTGAAAATATTCCCAGTTTCCCAAATGCCCCGAAACCAGAATGACATTTCTTCCTTCAGATAACAGTTGTTCGACCAGTTCCATGTTTTCAAGCGTCAGCCGTTTTGCTGTTTTACGGTAAGGAGTATGGGTAAAATAGAGCGTTTCGATAAAAAGATCGGCAAAATTCCTGTAAAATTTCCGCTCGATTGCTTTCCGTTCCTTTTCTGTCTTTTCGGGAAAAGATTTTGCCAGATTCTCTTCCACCACCTTTTTGCGGTAACCTGCTACGTGATAAACCAAGAAGAAAAACAGATCGGATACCAGATAATGAAACGAAAGTGGCAAAAACTGCATCGGCCAGGTAACGGCCATCAATAAATAATATCCTACGGTTTTTTTCATTTCTTCATCGACTTCAAAACCAGGGTTGAAAGAACCTGTTCCTTTTTTGAAGCTGCAAGGTTACCAAAATAAAGGTTCAGATCGGATGAAAGATTCTCCGATTTTTCAACAATTTCCATCATTGAAGCATACTCTTTACCGGTTAGCTCTTCCTGCAGCACCTCGAGTACCTCATTCTTCTCTCCCGATGTCATCGAAATTTCGAGCAATGCGGTTTCGATGATCCTCCGGGCTTTTTCCTTTACCGAGTCGGGTTGTTTGCTTCCTGCGCTGTCGCGAAGAGTCCAGCTGGAGTAATCATAACGGAGATTTTCGATAAAACCAATCTTTTCATCTTCCGGGCCGAAGAATTTCCGGAAAACCATCAGGGCTTTCATTTTCCAGGCATCAAGGTCGAATTCCTTCTTGCCGATTTCATCCATCAAATCGTTGAGAATCTCAGTTTTCAAATTATCCATGGTTATTTTCCTAAATGTTTGTTGACAATTTCGTAAAATTTATTGAAATAGAGTGAGTTTGTTGCGACAATCTCACCATTGAACAAATAACCGTTGTTTCCGTTAAAATCGGTTACTTTCCCGCCGGCCTGCTGAACGATGAACGATCCGGCAGCCACATCCCACGGATGCAAACCATATTCCCAGAACGCATCAAACTTGCCACAAGCCACATAACAAAGGTCGACAGCGGCAGAACCCAACCGGCGAACTCCTCCGGTTTTTTCCATCATCTCCTTCATACAGGCAAGGTAGTTGTCCAACTGATTGAAGGCACAATAAGGAAAACCGGTAGCAATCAGCGACTGCTGATGATCGGCATGAGCCGTAACCTTAATGGGGGAACCATTCAGGAAAGCACCGGTTCCTTTGGCAGCATAAAACATTTCGTCGTGCGAGATTTCATACACCACACCCAGCACCACTTTGTCGTTCTCCATCAACCCAACACTAATGGAAAAAGGTGTAAGTCCATGGATGAAATTGGTGGTGCCATCAATCGGATCGATGACCCAATTGTATGTTTCGCCCCGCACATCCGAAGTTCCTTCCTCTGCAATAAAACCCGAACCGGGAATCAAATTGCCCAACTTCTCAACCAACCGTTTTTCTGAACCTTTATCGATATAGGTTACAAAATTGCTGTGACCTTTAATCTCCACATCTTTCTGATCGGAGAAATTCTTCCTTTCTGCCAGAATGTATAAACCGGTCTCTTTCACAATGCCGATCACTCGCTGTGTCAACTCTTCAAAATTCATCATCTTCTATTTTTTTATAACCTTTACCATTCTAATCCAGCTATCGGTCTGAACCTTTACAACATAGATACCCTTCCCGCTAATTTCGGGAGAAGTAAACAAATCGAGAGAATTATCTCCTTCCAACAGGATCACGTTCGAGTGTGTCTCAACAACCCGTCCCTGCATATCAACGATCTGAACGCCATAAACCCCACTTTTATTGCTGTTAAACCGAAGGGTTGTCGATTCGGAAAAACAGGTCGGAAAGCAGGAAAGCGAAACATCGGCTTCGGCCAGTGTGCCGGTTGAAACCAAGGAGCTGTTTGGCTTTCCGGGAGTTCCTCCCACCGTATTTGCCGACCAGTTCAGCGCCTGTTCATTGTCGAACGAAGGATTCTTCAGTTCCAGGGTTGCACCCGTTCCATTCGCCTCAACCGGCCATGGCGATTGTACCCCGTATATTACCCGGTCGATCTGATTTCCTTTATCGTCGTACAAATATACAACATCGCCGCTGCTACTTAGCCCAAAAGAAAAATCACCCACAAAATTGGTAACCGAAGGATAAACTGCACTGAATTTTTTACCATCTCGAGTCACCACCAGGTAATCGCCGGGATAAAGGATGTAACCCGAAGGAAATACAAACTGATTATCTGTATCATTATCGCTCAAAACCCAACCGGCAAGATCGGCTGTCTGGGTACCCTTGTTGTATATTTCAACCCAATCATCCGCATCATACGTATCGCCCGATTTGTAATTGATTTCGTTAATCACCATCTGATAGTCTGCCTTATCAACCGGCTCAAACACCGCATTGAGTTTCATATCGGAAGTCACATTGACCTGAATGGAAATATCGGTTGACGTTGATGCCCCTTCCCACCGCACAAAACGATACCCCGCATTGGGAACCGCCTTTAAGGTGATGGGGACCTCTCCAAAGTAATAACCTTTAAAAGGATAGCTGCCCGGCACGACGGTATTCAGCTTAACCCTTCCCGCCTGATGATCCGACAGGGTCAACGTAAGCTGGTGATACATATTGAAATTGAAGTAGCTCTTCATGTAGGTTCGCATCAGGCCACCCCGGTTTGCCATAAAATTGCGGATGCGCTGTACTTCACTTTTCCAGTAATCGTAGCTCAGAGACCACCGCGAAAGATGATGCTGTATTTCGGGATCGAGCAGGTTCTGAATCGAATCAATGGTTGAAATCATGGAAGAACCGGTGAGGTTCGTATTCATACAATCCATGAACCGGTTTACAAACTGATTTCTGAAATCGTTATTTGCCAGCAATTTTCGAAGAAGCAACGTTGACCATGGCGGATTCGGCCATCCAGGGCCATTGGGATTGGTTGCATAAGCCATCGTATTCCCGGTTGCTCCCCACAAATCGTAACTGGCATCGGTATCAAAAAGAATCCAACGCCATTTGAAACGTCCATCGGTTGTATTCCAGAATTTGATGTTGTTCCCCGGCCAGTCGCTGTTGCTGAGAAAAATCTGGAACAACTCATAATCAACAAAACAATCAACATCAACAAGTTCATAAATCTTTTGGTAGCTTGCCGCTGTCAGATTGGTTTTCGAATTCAATAGTGTCAACAATTTGGAGTAATCGGTCCGTTTACCATAAATTACCGATGACTCATTTTCCAGTAAGTTCAAACTTGCCTCATCAACGCCGTAATTTTCCTCAAAATAATTTTCGTTGATCTTCTCCCGCATGTTCAAAATGCCCCAATACTGCCCATTCAAATAGACAACTGTAGGCTGATAAGCCATACGTTCCAAGTCCATACCCCGCGCAATTTCAGAATTCAAGCCATCGCGCATAAACGCATTTCCCCAATCGTTTCCCGAATTACGAAGGATGACCGATTCAAACGAACTATTTTTCCTGTCGTGAAAAAACGGGTACTTGAACGATCCGTTCCCATACTCCTTCCTTGCAAACAGTGCCACCGATTTTTGCGCATTAGCCCTCGACCAATTCCCAAAAACCTTAATTCCGGCATTCTGGTTTAATTGCAGAAGCCCCTCTTTGTCAAAATATTCAATGTTCACCGGTTTTTCCCAATCCTGCCAGAAGTTGGCCCCAAAATACGGGTTGGTTGACCCGGCATTGGGACCCATCTCAAAAATTCCTTCCTCCCAATCAAAAAAGTTTTTAGGATCGGATGAAATTGAAATTACCGGCAATCCATTGGGTGAGCTAAAATAGTAGGTGCGAGTTGTTACCGGATATCTTGCCACACTATCGGCAAAGAATGCAGCGCGGATCACCGTATCGCCTGAAATCGATAACGAATCGGAATAAACAGCGCTTTCCGACGTTGGTACAGAACCATCGGTGGTATAACGAATAACTCCGTGAGAGTTCGAAGTCTTCATCCCCAACTTAAAATGCTGAATATAAAGTCCCGAAGGCGCACTGAAGAATACCGAATCGTCGCTTACTATTTCAACCGGATCGATGTTCTCTTCTCCCGGTGTCGGTTTTTTGAAACAGGAAAAAAGGGAATCCCCATCGGGAAAACGCCCGTAAGAATAATCCTCTTCGATGGCGATTGCCCTGGTTGAATCGACCAAAACCGAATCGGGGGCAAACAGATAAATTGGCTCCCCTTCTTTCGATATTTTAAAATTGGTATGCAGATTGGTAATCCCCGAGGTGATAAAGCTCTCCACCTCATTGTTGGTATACGCCGAAGAAGCCAACGTAAGGAAAGGAATCAGTGAAAAATCGGAGGAACTGACTCCGTTGTTATGACCCTGAATGGCGATTACATTTTTCCCATTTTGTAACAGCGAAAGCTTTTCGATAAGGTCAATTTGTTCGGGAACTCCACCGGAATACAAAACCGCCTCGTGATAACCCGCCACAACCTGTGAATAATCGGAATTCCAGGAATCGATATCCCGCATGGCAACCTCCTGTCCATTGATAAACGCAATAAACCCATCGTCGTAATCGACATGCAAAAGCATTCCGGAAATAGAATTAACATCTTCGATATCAAACTCTTTCCTGATCAGAAGCGATTTAATATTGTTGAGGAAGGTTGAATCGTCGCCGTCGTTATAACCAAAACCACTGGGCCCCGATGCCCATAACGAATCGTTGAACCCGGGTTCACGCCACCCTTCAGGCATACCGCTGTCCGGAATGTAATACTTCCAGCAGTCGCCCCGGCGAATGATTGTATGATATTTTGTGCTTACCACCCGTCGGTCTTTCCCCGAAGCAAAAACCAGCAGAAACGATTTTGCAGGGATTTTCACCTTGGGGAAAACCCATCCGGCGGAGTCAATATCGTTCCGGTCGCTAACAATGTATCCCGCCAAACCCACATCCTGATCGGACATGTTATAGAATTCAATCCAATCGGAATGGTCGCCGTCCTCATCAGTAATCCCGGTTACATTCGATGACTGAACTTCATTAATAACTACCTGAGCATTGCAAAAAAGAACCGTTGCAACCAAAAAGAAAAAGAAAACAATCGTGTGTTTAAACATGGCAAACCTGACTCAAAACCAGAAAATCAATAAAATATCTTCCCAAAGAGACCAACTGATCATGCGCCCCTTCCGAAGATTTTATGTCTTGTGAATTAAGAGAAAAAAAAGATGAAAAACAAAATTCAAAAACCGGGGACTGGATGATGCCTGCCCGCAGTAGCTTTAGCGCAGGCGGGGATGCTAGATGTAGATGCTGGATATTAGATGTCCTTCCACATTACCATCAGTGTTGATGGATTCAAGTTTAAAGGGAACGACCTGATTTACCAGTTTCGGGTTCCAGGAGGTTTCAATCCGGATGTAGTTATCGCTCCAGCCAAACATGCGATTGTGTTTTTTATCGGCTTCGAAAAGGACTTTCCGTAGAGCACCCAACTGGTTTTCATAAAAAAGCCGATGTTTTCGTTCCGAAATTTCGATCAGTTGTTTTACCCGTTCGTGCCGTTCGTGAACCGGAACCTTAAACGGAATCTGCAATGCAGCCGTATTGGGCCGTTCGGAATAGGGAAAAACATGCAACTGTGAAATATCGAGACCGTTGATAAATTGAAGGGTTTCCTGAAACAGCTCTTCGGTTTCGCCGTTGGTTCCAGCAATCACATCCACTCCAATAAAAGCATCGGGCATCAGCGATTTAATGAAACGGACCTTTTCGGCAAAAAGCTCTCTGGGGTATTTTCGCTTCATCAAAGCAAGCACGTCGTTCGACCCCGATTGCAACGGAATGTGAAAATGGGGGGCAAACCGGTTGGAAGAAGCCACAAATTCGATAATTTCGTTACTCAACAAATTGGGTTCAACCGATGAAATCCGGAACCGCTCAATGCCTTCGACCTCATCGAGGGCTTTGACCAAATCGAAAAATGTCTCCCCGGTAGAACGGCCAAAATCGCCAATATTTACACCGGTCAGAATAATCTCTTTAATTCCGCGTGAAGCAACTAATTGAGCTTCGCGTAAGGTATTGGCGATGGTATCGTTGCGACTGGTTCCCCGTGCCATGGGAACGGTGCAATAGGTACAGAAATAGTTGCAGCCATCCTGAACCTTCAGAAACGTGCGGGTACGATCGCCAAAGGAATACGACGAAAAGTAGTTTTTGATTTTCCGGTGATCGGTGGTCTGTATAACCGGCTTAATAGGCTTGATTAAACCATTTACATAGCTGGTAATGTTCATTTTTTCAGCCGAACCCAGCACATAGTCGACCCCTTCGATTTCAGCAATTTCGTTGCTTTTCAGCTGAGCATAACAGCCGGTAACCATGACGATTGCCTGAGGATTTCGCTTGATGGCCGCACGGATCTGATTCCGGCTTTTTTTGTCGCTTTCGGCAGTAACCGAGCAGGAATTAATGACATATACATCCGCAAAATCTTTGAAATCGGCCCGTGAGAAACCCATTTCTTCAAACTTCCGGGCCATGGTAGAGGTTTCTGAAAAATTCAGTTTACAGCCCAATGTAAAAAAAGCAACTCGTTTCCCTTTGTATTCCTGCTCCGTCATCTTCCTGCTTTAAAATGAGGGCAAAGATAAGAAAAAAGAAGAAGAACGGAGAATGGAAACCGAAGTCGGAAGTCAGAAGTCAGAAGACCGGGGATGAGCGCTGAGAGGGTGAGAAGATGAGAATTCTAAGCACCCAGTTCACATTGCCCAGTGCCCACATTCTCGGTGCTCATTTTCTCAGTGCAATTTTATGATTTATCAGCCGGTATGCTAAAGAAGAAGGTACTCCCCTTTCCAACTTCGCTTTCAACCCATATTTTTCCCCCGTGTTTTTCCACAAACTCCTTACAGAGGATCAACCCCAAACCGGTACTTGGCTCGCCATCGGTTCCGGGGCGACTCACATTGGTATCGATCCTGAAAAGGTTGCCCATTCTCTCCGCATCCATTCCAATACCCGAATCGTGAACCGAAAACAGGATGTTACCCAACTGATCTTCTTCCGCATGAACTTGAATGACACCACCTTTCGGGGTGAACTTAATGGCATTGGTCACCAGATTGCGCAAAATGGAATGCAGCATATCAAGGTCTGCCATTAGCTGAATATCCGGAACAGGATAAATTTCAATTTGAATCAATTTTTTACTGGCCATTTCCAGGGTCGATTCTTCCACCTTATTCAGAAAATCACGAAGGCCAACCGGTTGCGGATTAAACAATACGCTTCCTCGTTGAAGCCTTGACCACACTAACAAATTCTCCAGTAAATGGAAAGTTGAACTGGCTGTTTTGAAAAGAGCTTTTGAATAATGCACGTATTCATCGACCGAGAGCCTTGAACTATCATCGGCCATCAACTCGGAAAAGCTCATCAACGTGGCCAAGGGACTTCTCAAATCGTGTGCAATAATGGAGAAAAATTTGTCTTTGGTTGCATTGGCCTCCAGCAAATCAGTTTCGCTGGCAATCAATGCTTCTTCGGCCTTTTTGCGTTGGGTTATGTCTTCCATGAGGGTATAAACTTTGTCGACTTCGCCCGATGCATTTCTCAGAGGCACCAGATAACTTGAAAGATAGGTTTGTTTCCCCCATCTCGAAACATAAGGCATTTCAGCAATAACCACCCGGTTTTCCTTTATACAATTCCGGAACAATCCGGCATATCCGTTTTCGATCAACGGAGAAAAATTAAGCACATTGATCTGTTTGGTCAGTTCGATTGATGGAGAACCCAGGATGTCAAGCAGGGAATGGTTCGCATCAATAATATTCCCTTCAACATCGGCAATATAAATACCCAACGGGGAATTCTCGAACAATAATCGAAACTTCTGCTCATTATCTTTAATGGCTTCCTCCAATTTTTTCCGTTCCCCGATATCGCGGCTTACACCAATAACCTCTACCTCGCTCAATGAATTTACACGTAATTTCGCTGAAACTTCCACCCAAACCAAACTACCATCTTTGCAATATTGCTGTATCTCAACAATGTAATAATCGGGACGATCAGAATTTGCCAAAAAAACCGACAGATTTTCTTCAATTGCTTTATTTACTTTTACAAGCGATTCGGGGGTCATGGTATGTTCCATCGGTTCTTCCATGGCTTCTTCGGCCGTGTAGCCCCTGAGCTGGAATATGGCCGGACTGACATAAGCGAACCGCTTTTGATTAAGGTTTAAAATCCAGATCACATCGGAAGCATATTCGGTAAGCAGACGATATTTCTCCTCACTTTGACGAAGCTTCTCTTCTGCCTGTTTCTGTTCGGTCTGATCGAGCAGAATTCCTTCGTAGAAAATGATTTCCCCCTTTTCATTGCGAATAGCCATCGACCGGTCATCAACCCACCGGATAACCCCGCTTCTGGTTACAATACGGTATTCCTGGCGGAATGCATCGACCGAACGGGCTGCAAAATCACGAACCTCCTTTTCAACCTTTTCACGATCGTCGGGATAAATCAAGTCATCAAAGCAGATACTCCCCGATTTCAATTCTTCCGGGGTGTACCCAAATTGCTTTTCCACATTGTCCGACACATAATCGACCGGCCAACCTTCCGTTGCTCTCCAGCGGAAAAGAACCGACGGACTATTTTCGACCACCGTTTTCATCAAACGGAGTTGTTCATCGGCTAATTTCCGTTCAATAATATGGCCCAACCGTTCTGCCAATCCATTAATCAACAACCTTTCTTCGCGCATAAAAGGGCCTTCGTCGGACACTGGCCGCTCTTCAAGATATGCGATTTCGATATTCCCGGCTATTTGATCATTTACCGTAATGGTTGCAGATTGCACCCACGTACAATCTATTGAATAATTCCTGGTTTTATATTCTTTCCCCAAAACGCGAATACGAGAACAGGTGATCTCGGGATATTGCCAGCTTTCAGGCAATATATCTACAAATTCCTGGAAGAACTCTTCCAGTGAATACTTCCGGTTCTCGGTTAATTCACCCAAACGGTAGAAAGCGTTCAGTTCTTTCATTCGTTCATTGGCCTGATGTTCGGCCAACTTCAAATCCGTCACATCGCTCAGAAAATAAAAACCGGAAGGGACACCATTCCATTGCAGTAAAGAACCACTTATGTTTATCCAACGAATTCCTCCATCTTTGCGCAATGCCCTGAACTGATAGTGTTCATTCGCATCATTCCCGGAGATTCTTTGCTCATAATTCAATTTGACCAGATCCCGGTCATCGGGATGAATAAACTCCAGAAAATCCATTTTGACAATTTCTTCGTCGATATACCCAGTAAGCTCGGTCAATTTCGGGTTAAAATAAACCAAACGCCCATTCTGAATAATAACAATAGACTCCTGCGAAGTTTCAAACATCAACCGATGACGCTCTCCGCTTTCGAGTACCGACTGCACCAGTTCCCGGCGTTCAGTAACATCGCGGATCACAGCAATAATCCGGTCGCAGCCATCAATCACCGTTTTTTTCAAGCCTACCTCACACCAGAATTCAACACTGTTTTTCCTTTTCAGTTTCCATTCACAGGTCAATTCCCCCAGTTCATTTGCAGACAGGATTTTTTCAATTGTTTTTTCCTGCGTAAAACGCTCATCTTCCGGTGATATTTTTTCAAGTATCAAGTTTGGAAGTTCACTCTCATCCAGATCAAACATCTCCTGTGCGGCCTGGTTGAAGTCAATAACGGCCCCGGTTATGGCATCATGAATAAAAATTGCTTCACTGGTAGAATTCACAATGGTCCGGTATTTATTTTCACTTTCAGCGAGTGCGATGACCGCTTCCCGATGTTCTTTTTCGGTCTCAATGGCGTCGAGAGCATAACTGATATCATAAGCGACTTCCTCCAGTAATTGAATCTCTTCGTCATCGAAGAAATTTAACAGGCCGGAATATAGGGAGAAAGCCCCGATAACCTTACCGTGCAACCTGATTGGCAGTGAGATGATCGAACGGTACCCGCGTTTGGTTGCTTCATCATGCCAAACCTCAAAACCCTGATCGTTGTCGATATCATTGCAAACGTAGTGTTGCCCAAAGCGGATAGCGCTGCCTACGGGCCCCCGTCCCTCGGGTTTATCGCTCACCGATATTTTTTTGATATTCAAAAGATAACCCTCATCAAACCCGGCCACGCATACCGGAACAACCAGTTGGGTGACTTCATCGATAAGCCCAACCCAGGACATTCGGAACTTCCCAAAATCAACCGCAATGCGGCAAACTTCGGCCAATAAATCATCCTTCTCCTTTTGATGGACAATTGCCTGGTTTACCTGGCTAATGACCGCATAAAGACGGTTGGCCTTCATGATTTTTTCTTCGGCCCCCTTTCGTTCACTAATATCGATGAATGTTACGACGGCACCGACGACTTTTCCATCCTGATGCTGAGGATAGGACCAATATTCAGCAGGGAAGCAACTGCCATCGGCCCGCCACAGCACTTCGTCGTCGGCATGGGAATTCGTTCCGTTCTGGAATGCTTTGAAGATACGACAATCGTGAACGTCAAAATAGCTTCCGTCGGCATATTTTGAATGAATCTGACCATGCATGTTTTTTCCCAACAACTCACTGAAATCATGATATCCAAGCATTTGAAGACATGCCAAATTACAGAACGTACAGATTCCATTCAAATCGATGCTATAAATTGCTTCTGCAGCCGAATTCAATAAGAGCGAAAACCGTTCTTCGCTCTGGCGCACCGACTCCTCTGCCTTTTTTTGATCCGTAAGATCGATGGTATAACCGGCCAAGAGATTTCGGATTCCATCCTGAATCGGATATTTATAGGTAATATAATAGCGTCCGTTCAATTCTTCCTCTTTCTGTATCATTCGGTTTTGGGAGGCTACATCCCAGTCGTCGGCAGTGATTGCTTCGGCAAACCCGGGAGGAAAAAGTTCCTGCATGGTTTTCCCAATCATTTGAGAACCTGGTATACCAATCATCTCAATGAAGTTCTCACTGACCTTCAGAACACGGCTCTCGGTTGGCGTAACCTCTTTGATATAAGTGTAGATGGGTGACTGCTGAATGAACATTGAAAGCAGGTCGTTGCTTTGCCTGAGCGCTTCTTCATTTTTCTTACGGTGGGTGAAACTTGTAATTTCGTTATTGAGAAGAATTGCCAGGTAATTTAAGAAGAGGTCGGTAAATTGTTTAATTTCAAAGGAAGACATTTCGACATCAACGGCTTCAAAAACGCCAATGATCCGGTTCCCCGCACGAAGTGGGAAAAACCAGGTTGTTGCTTTGCTTCCAGTAGGCTGGTGCGCATCGGTTATTCCGGGCAAACAGCTCCGGACTTCTCCGGTTTCAAAAACCGCCA
>DAOQAB010000061.1:0-21074 GCA_035353695.1 Prolixibacteraceae bacterium | reverse complement strand
TCTCCTTTATTTCCGGCACCGGATAAAGTAACCGACATCGAAGAATTGTTCGATCTGTTGAAAACCAGCCTGGGTAAGTTTTTCAAACACCTCGCCGATTGAATGTTTATAAAAAACCCCTTCGGTAAACGGAACCTTCTCCAACGATTCCGGGCCAACCATAAACAGGGTGAACAGACCACCTTTTTTAAGCCCACTGTAGATCTTCGCAAAGGGTTCATCCAAACGTTCCCAGAAATAAACCACATTGGTACAGAAGATTCGATCGTAGGCAGCAGGAAGCATGTCGTATTCCAGGAAGTTTCCATACTCAAGCTTCACCTTCCCTTCCGCAATTGCTTTCCGGTTCCGTTGAGATGCTTCGCGGTACATCAGTTTTGAAAAATCAACACCGGTTAGGCGGCAATCGTATTTCGACCGGATCATTTGAATACCCATTCCATGGCCATATCCAATTTCGAAAATCTCGTCGTCAGGCTGAATATCCATATAGGGAATGATCCGGCTGTATTCAAATACATTTCCTTTTACCATTCGCCGGGATACAACTTTACCAATCAAGCCGCTGGGCTTTCGAAACTGGTTCCCAATCATCCTTCCTATATTGAATCTTTTTGCAGGCATTTTTCATTCAATTGATCAGGAATGCACCTACCCTACTTCAATAATTCCCCTTCTTTCTCCAGGATCTTATTCACGTCGAAGTAAAAACCATCGATCTGATAATCATTCTCTTGTACGGAGAGGTAGTCGCAACCACCGGTGGTCAGTTTCTGGGATCCACCAAAATGAAACCCCATATATTCCAGCAGGCTGTATTCGTGACTAACCGAAAGCACATGCCAGGCGGTTTCTTCACTCATGCCATCGCCGGTTGAAGTAATGGTCCTGGCCAGCATAAACAATTTATAATCCTGCAAACGGGTCATCAATGTATCTCCCAGTCGATAATAGCAATTGGAGAGATAATTCAAATCCCGCAGATTGAAAGGATACTTCTCAAGCACCTGCTTTTCATAACGAATAATTTGCTGGTAATCGTCGGTCAGCAGCGAATCCTTTTTTAAGATTACATTCACACTGTCGACATAATTGGAAACACCATAAACCGAATAGGAATCATTGAAGAAATAGCCGTAGTAAAGATGTTTGTACTCCTCGAGCGTCAGCGTGGTATCCATCCGGATGTATCGTTCCATTAAAAGCGGATAATAAAACTTCGAATCTTTATCCTGAATGGATTTTTTGATCTCCTTATAATTCGGTTTCTGGATTTTCATATCCTCTGCAAAAACCATCCGGAACGAAGATAACAGAACAAGAAGGATCAGAATCTTTTTCATGTTGATTTATTTTTCAGGTTATTATAGAATATTCATTATGGAAAATCTAACCTCTTCCCGGAAAAAAAGACCAAACTATTTCTGTTCTTTCAGCCCCTTCTCCTTTTCATCGAGCTCTTTCTTATGAAAAATCAGTTCGTAAAGGATCAGGAAGAAACCAAAGGTAACAAAGACATCAGCGAGGTTTAAAATCCCGGTATGGAAGAGAATGAAATCCATGTAGATAAAATCGGTCACTGAGCCAAAGATCATGCGATCGATGATGTTTCCAAGACCGCCACCGATAAAGAAACTGATGGCCACCACCACCACGGTTGGCAGGTCGTTCTTTTTAATCAGATAATAGAATGCATAAACAATCAGTGCCAGCGGTATCAAAATCATGAATAACCGGAAGAATAACGGGGAGAGTGAATTTCCCAATCCGAGAAAAGCTCCGGTGTTTTCCACTTTGGTCAGTACCAGGTATTCTCCCAACACGTTGATATGGGAGTGAAATTCAATGGCGCTGCGGGCAATAATCTTTGAAATCTGATCGATAAAAATAATTCCCACGACGATCAGCAGGATATACCAATTTTTAAATTTTCCTTTCATCCGTATTTGTGTTTTTAACGAATATGCTCGTTTCTTTTTCTATAATCTTTCGAAGAGACACTTCCGTGCTCAAATTGGGTTCAAACATACAAAAAATAACCCAATGAATAGTCCTTTCCCGAAATCGAAGGCAAAGCGGGGATTTTGGAAGCAAATCCCTCAGGTTACAGTCAATATATCAGGTACTTATACCAAACAACCTTCAATTATTGACTTCTTATAGGTATCATCGCTCTATAAAAATGTCTTTCATATTCTTATCCCTATTTTTGTCATTAAAAGTCGAACAAAAAAGGCACTCCGAAGAATGCCTTTTTATCCTAATATCCTTATCTAATGAAAAACTTTATTCATCCCCGGTGCCCCGGGATTGACCTCTCTTGTTGTCTTTGTTTTGACCCTGTCCCGGAGGTGGCCCCTGACGGAAACGTTCCATCCGTTGTTTCTCCAACTCCTGGTACTTGGTATATTGTGCAGCCGTTAAAACCGCTTTCAATTCTGCATCTTTCTCGGTACGCATGGTCTCCATTTTCTTACGCATGGCATCATGGTCGCCGCCACCCTGAGCGTTTTTAAACATCTCGCCCATTTTGTCAGCATACTTCTTATTAATGGCTGAAACTTTTTCAGTTTGCTTGGCATCGAGACCAAGATCCTTCACCATTTCGTCGGTTTGACGTTTAACCATCTCTTCGGGATTAAACTGCCTTCCACCAGGTCCACCTTGTGGCGGCTGAGCAAATGTCATGGCTGATAAAAACAGCACAACAGCTAAAAAATAAATTCGTTTCATTTAGTTCTTATTTTCTATTTTATTAAACAATGATCACCTCTCGGATTACATTTTTCCTTTTGACCTTTCAGCTTTGCGAAGGTTTAATATTCAGGCAATGCCGAAATGTTAAAAAAGATTTATTACCAAACTGAAGGAACGTTTATTAACCCAAAAATTTCTCCCTTTTCTGAAGGTTCATCAATCCAGCCAGCAGGAACACGATGGCACCGGACCCCAAAAAGATCCGGTTCTTAATCTCCAGCGAATACCACACCATCTCGCTGAGATCGGAAGGGTTGCCATAGGGATTAAAAAAGATATTCCAGTAACTTCGCGAGAAATTACCGGACAGAATAAGCAAAACCACTCCCAGTATGATTATCACGGCAGCCGTTCCGTTTCCCGATCGTAACACCGTGGAAAGGAAAAAGGTAAAAAAGCCCAGAAATGCCAGCGGAAACAATACCTGAAGATTCATTTTCAACACCGGGAAATGAACCAGGGCAAAGTAAAGCGCTACCGACAGCACAATCAATACAATAAAGGTAACAGCATAAATAAGCAGCAACCGCATAAACCACACCCGGTAACGATAATCGGGAATCCCGAAGATTATTTCAAGAGTGCGGGCATCCTTATCGCTTTGGATCCCAAAGGCAGCCGGATAGAATAATAACAGGGCACCGGTAAGAACCAATATATTGTAAACCCCGTTCTCCGAAATGACTTCCCCGTTTAACAGATTGATGAAAATAATAAAGAGGAAAAGAACTACTGCACTGATCAGAAAATAGATAAACCGGTTACCAAAGATGATTTTCAGGTTATAACCAATCATCCTGAAGATATTCGATAACCCTGCTTTCATTTTGAAAAGCAACGAATTCTTTTCTTCTTTCCCGCTAAAGGGGCTATGGTTGTTTTCCCTCTCTTTTTCTTTTTCTTCCATCGCATTTCCTTTTAAACCGACTTTGTTGAGGAATCGGCATGTTTAACACGGGCTGAGCCTTTCTGCAACCACAAATAAGCATCCTCGAGATTGGGCTCTACACTTATGGCATCGGCATGAGGCTGATCTTTGGATACAATTCGCAACCGGATTTTTTCATCCACTTTGTAATTATGGGCCACATTGAAATTCCGGGTATATTCTTCAAACTCATCCTCGTTTATCATCAGTTCCCATACATGTCCTTTAGCCGAATTGGTCATATTGCGGGGCGAGCCCACATACTGCACCCTACCCTTCCGCAACACGGCCAACTGGTTACACGAGCTGGCAATGTCTTCGATGATATGGGTCGAGAAGATCACAATCCGTTCACGGCTCAGTTCTACCAGCAGGTTGCGGAAACGGATACGCTCCCTCGGGTCGAGACCTGCTGTAGGCTCATCAACGACTAAAATCCGAGGCAAATGGAGCAAAACCTGGGCAATGCCAATGCGTTGCTTCATCCCACCGGAAAAGGAACCGATCTTCTTGTCGCGGTTCTCCCACATGTGTACCCCTTCGAGTACGTGTTGAACCCGTCCATTTCTTATTTCAGGGTTACTGATATGTTTCAGAACCGCCATGTACTGCAGGTAGTCCCAGGCTGTCATATTCTCGTACATACCAAATTCCTGCGGAAGGTAACCGATCAACCCCTGTAGCTCCTCACGTTTCAGATCGGAATCGATGTTGTTGAACCATACTTTTCCGTAGCTCTGGTTATTGATGCCGCAAATAGCCCGCATCAGGGTCGATTTTCCGGCACCGTTGGGACCGAGCAAACCGTACATACCATTCCCAATTTCGAGCGAAACACCTTTAAGCGCCCTGAATGGCTGGTTCTTCTTTCCAATGACCGGTATGGATAAAACAAACTGGTAGATAGCCCGGCGTAGTCCTTTGTCACGGCCCAGCCGGTTAATATTGATCTTTTCGTCGTGTATTTTTCGCGAGATGGAGTCGATCGCCAGCGCCATATAAACCATCACGGCAGCAACAATAACCCCTCCAATGTTCCGATGAATCCAATAGAGATAAGCAATAGCCAACAACGGGTAAAACCAGTGGAAAGCCCAGACGGCACCTTTGGAGACTTTTTCCCATTTTCCTTTGCCGGCAAAGAATTTCACCATTACCCCCAATACATCGAGCGCCATAAAATAAACCATGGCTTCAAAAAGGAATTGCCACAACCCGTTCTCGAGGTAAAAGAAGGTAAAATAGAAGACAAACCCCAAAAGAGGCACCTTCCACTCCAGTTCCGAAAGGTCGTTCCAGGTTCGGTATTCATTGGCTTCACCCGAATGTTCGCGGATAAGCTTTCCTCCCTCCCATTCACGGAAGAAACGGGCCGGGCGATCGTAAACCTTCACCAGATTCTGAATCCTGATGACAATGGGTTCTCCGGCAGGGATCACCGTCTCCTGAGCCTTTCGCAGGCTGTTGAGAATAAACCAGACCACACCCGGCACCACCGTGATTAAAAGCACCACGGCCACCATCTGCCAAAGGAAGCTGCTCATCTTGAAATAGATTAACAACCCACCAAGTATAAAAAGCGTGTATTGAAGAAGTTTCAGCCAAAGCGGCAAGTTACGGAACCATGCCAGTGCGTTGTTCAAACCGGAATAAAAGGTTGGAATAAACACCAGGGTAAGAATGGTACTGAATGCCAATCCACCAATTACCGTAAGGGCAAAGGGCGCCCCAATAATCCCTACATACTGTGAATCACCCATGGCCAGAGGAACCATGGCGATGATGGTGGTTATGGCGGTAATCATAATGGGCCGTAACCGGGCAAGCCCGGCCAGCATAAGCGCCCGCTGCATGCGGTAACCCCGTTTCTGAAGAATGTTGCTATAATCGATCAGGATAATCCCGTTGTTCACCACCACACCCAGTAGAATAATAAAACCGGTAAGGGTGTTGGCCGAAAGCAGGGTGTTACCCGAGAAGATCAGCAACAACAGAGAGCCAATGGCAGCCAGCGGAATAGAGAACATCAGCACAAACGGTGTGGAAAAGGACTCAAAAACCGAGGCCAGAATGACAAAAATAAGGAAGAAGGCAATGGCGATCAGCGGATAGTAAGCTGCATAATCGTCTTCTTCGTGTACCACCTGAACCGCAATACCGGGAGGAATCGGCACTGAAGCAATCAGTTGATCGACTTCGCTTCGGGCTGCTTCGAGCATGTCCTTGTCGTCGTTGATCTCGGTGGTAAAACGGTAGGTAAGTTCAATTTCTTTCTGCTGGTTTACCCGGTTGATACGCGAAATGCCCGAGCTGTAATAAATCTTTGCAATGTCCTGTAACTGATAGGTAGCGCTGTCGCTGTTCTGAACATTAAGTTCCTCGAGATCGTGCATCCGCATGGGCGGAAGTTCCGAAACCGTATCGGTACGGATGATGATATTGTATTCTTCGTTATTCTGTTTGAATTTCAAGCCCGACTCGACCTCTTTGTTGAACGAGGTAAGTTCGTTCATGACATTGTTCATGGCCATATTGTTTCGCCCGGTGAGTTCGGGATCAAACTTCAGGTCTACTTCGGGGCGGTTGGATGCCAGATTGGAACGCACACTCGAAATTTCATCAAGGTCCTGAAGATAGTATTTCATATCGTCGGCCACCTTCTTCATCATCTCAAAATCGGAACCTTTGATATCAATCCGCTCTTCGTTGGTGCCAATGCCCATCATACGCTCCATTCGCATGCTCTGATTCATACCACCTCCGCCACTGATTCCAAACTGCTCGTTTGAAGAGGATTGTTCAAAACTCAGTTCCGCATTCTGGTCGTTCTTATCGAGTATCGATTGGACATCCTTTTTAACGGCATCAAAATCTCTTTTATCTATTTTCTTGTAATCGTCCTTCAGGGTAACATCTACCGTAGCCGACTCTTCCTGAATCTTACTGGTAACCGTTTTAACTTCGGCAATTTCGAGAATGCTGTTCTCGAGTTTGGCAACCAGTTGATCGGTTTTATCGAGTGTGGCCCCCGAGTTCATGGTTACATACACATGGATGGTATTGTCTTCGACCTCTTCCAGCTTTTGGGTTTGGGTCGCAAGACTGGCAAAAAGAGTCACAAAGAAAATGACCACGCCGCCCAGAATGGTTGCAAGCGGGTTACGCATGGCACTCTTCAGTAACAACATGTAAACCTGAACCAGCCGGTTTCGAATGGAGATCTTTTCGAAAATCGAAATCTTACTCTCCTCCTTCTGCCTGTTTAAAATCAGATAGGTAGCCATTGGAATGAAGAGAAGGGCAACCAAAAAGGAGATCAGGACGGTTGAAACAATTGAAATACCAATCTGACGTCCAATGAGTTTAACCACCACATCGTCGGTATAGAAGAAAGGCAGAAAGACACAAATGGTTGTTAAGGTAGAAGCGAGGATCGAACGCCACACTTCGGCTGTGCCTTTTACCACGGCATCGTATATGTTCATGCCCCGGCTTGCCAGCCGGTAAATATTTTCGAGAACGACCACGCTGTTGTCGACCAGCATTCCAATTGCCAGAGCCATCCCAACCAGCGACAAGCTGTTGATGGTTATACCAAAAGCATAAAAGAAATTAAAGGCGGCATACACCGATATCGGGATTGAAAGGGAAACTGCCGCAACCAACCGGATATTCCGCAGAAAAAACCACAAAATAAGGACTGCAAGCAAACCGCCAACCAATGCCAGATGAATAATCTGATCGATGTTCTTTTCCATGGTCTCGGCCGAATCGCTCTGGATAATCAACTCCCCTCCAACCAGTTTCAGGTCTTTATTCAGCTTATCAATCACCTCACGGGTCTTATGTGAAAGATCGATCAGGTTAACCGTTTTATCGTTGACCAGCAGAATGGTTATGGCATCTTTTCCGTTAACCCGGCTATAGGAGGTCTCTTTTTTGGAACCAAAGGTGATTTTCGCAATATCTTTCAGTTTAATTCCCGATTGGCTGTTCACCACCACGTTCCCAATATCACTGATATCGGAGAACTCGGCCGATATATTGACAAAAAAACGTTTCTCGGCTTCGTAAACTTCCCCCACGAAAGTGCGGTCTGACTGTCCGTTTTGAAACAACTGCCTGATCCGGTACGGGGTAAGCGAATAGGCTTTGGCCACATCGGGTTCAATTTCAACGGTCACGGTTTTTTCCCGTCCCCCATAAATATTGACACTGGCAATGCCATTGACATTGAGAAGCGGATCGGAGATCTCTTTATCGGCCAGGTTCCGGAGCCGGTCGACACCACCCTCGCCCAACAGCTGCAAGCTCATAAACTCGTTGCTGATGGAACGCTGATCGACTTTATTGACCACCACATTAAACTCCTCCGGGATATCAGCTTTGGCTTCGTTGATCTTTTCCTGAAGCCGCAGCTGGGCATATTTCAGGTTTACCCCTTCGTTATAGGTAATTTGAATGGTTCCGTTCTGACGCGAAGACATCGACGAAATCTCCTTCACTCCTTCGAGTTGCCCAATAACCCCTTCAAGGGGGACAATGGCCTGCGACTCCATGTATTCCGGACTCACATCGATGGAGGAATTTACCATGACCACCATCTCGGGCATCTCGGGTGTTGGATAGAGCTCCATGGGAAGCCTGGTGTAAGAGATTACCCCCAGCATCACCATGGCTATAAACACCATGCTTATGAATGTCTTTCTTCGGATAATAAAATCCATATCCCTTTATTTATATTCTTCTGTCAAAAACAGCAATCCAAATCAATTCACACTATTTTCTTTTACTACCTTCTCCTTCCGGAACGACATGACATCGTACACACAAGGAATGACCACCAGCGAAAGAATGGTCGATGTGGTTAACCCACCGATAACCGCCCAGGCCATTGGCGAACGCAGACTGGCACTCTCGCCAAAACTAAAGGTAAGCGGCACCAATCCCAGAATGGTTGTCAAACTGGTCATCAAAATAGGCCGGATCCGGTTGTGTCCTGCCTGCAGGATCGCCTCCCGCTTGCTCATTCCGCTGTTTCGTAGCTGAATGATGGCATCAATCAGAATAATGGAATCATTCACCGCGATTCCCCCCAGCATAATCATGCCGATATACGCCATGATGTTGAGTGAATCGCCCAGCAGGAAGAACGTTACGATACTACCCACCAGTGCCAGTGGAATGGTTAGCAAAACCGTAAACGGATGAATCAGCGACTCAAACTGTGCGGCCATAACCATGTACACCAAAATGATGGAAAGGATGAGCGCAAAGGTGAGCCCGCTCATCGACTCTTGCCGTTTCAGTTCTTCACCGGCAATCCGTACACGGTAACCATCGGGAACGGCCACTCCGGCCAGTTTCGACTGAAGTTCTTTAACCACATGGTCGAACTTGGCACTACTTTCGACATACGCATTCACTTTTCCAACCCGGCTCTGATTGCTCCGGTTAATTTCGCGGGGTTGTTGTTGCTCCGAAAGAGTTGCCACATCGGTAAGCAAGTATTTGGAAGAACCACTGGTGATTTCAAGATTCGCCAACTCTGCAAGATTGACATCGGGCTGGCGGATGGTGATATCCCTCATTTCGCCGCTCTGTTCATATTCGCCGGCCTCAACTCCTTCCAGCCGGTTTTTAACCTGTGTAATAATATCAGAGACTCCCAGATTAAGCGCACCAGCCCTGGCACGATCGACTTTAACCAAAATTTCGGGAGCCCCGTTTTCGATCGAACTTTCCACATTATAAAGTCCCTGCTGCTGCAGAGCAACCTCCTTAATGCGGGCTGTGACATCGGAAATAACATCCAGATCGTCGCCAACTACTTCCACCACCAAAGGAGGTTCATCGCTGCCCATGATCGACTGAAGGCTTCCATCTTCCTGAAGGTAGCTAAACTCAATCTCTGGGTTTGTTGACATGACTTTATTGAAGACTTCGAGCACTTTGTTGTATCTTTTTGCACCCCCGTCAGTCAGGGTGACATACATCACCGCTCTGTTTTCGGTGGTTTCAACCGAGCTTCCGGCAACGGTTGAAACGTCGCCCACCTGGGTATAAACCGAAGCGATTTCAGCCGGCAACGCATCGCGGAGCATCGTTTCCACATTCGATATGGCTGCCGAGGTATTTTTCAGCCTCGTACCTTCGGGCATGTTCATCTGAACCGTAACGTTTCCCGACGCCGATTGTGGCATAAATTCACTTCCAATATGAGGAATGATAAAGAGTGAGCCAACAATGGCGAGCAAGGCAATTACGATCACTTTCCAACGGTTATTCAGAATCGAATTAAGCACGTTGGGGTACCAATTAAACCGCAGGGTATTTACCGGTTTTACTGATTTTCCAAGTAACCGGTCCGACAACAACGGAATAATCATAATCGATACCAACAGCGATGCCAGCAAAGAGACCGTCACAGTGAGCGCCATGTCTTTGAATAGCTGCCCCGATGCCCCCTGCAAATAAACAATGGGAAGGAATACCACCACGGTCGTTAAGGTTGAAGCCGTAACAGCCCCCCCAACTTCCACCGTTCCTTCCACCGATGCTTTAAAGATATTTTTATCCCGCTCGTAATGCCGGAAAATGTTTTCGACCACAATAATGGCATTATCGACCAGCATCCCTGCGCCAAGAGCCAAGCCACCAAGGGTCATAATATTCAGCGACAACCCCATGAAATACATCACCACAAACGTGGCAACAATGGAAATAGGAATTGCAGTGCCAATAACCAGCGTAGTGCTGACGCGGCGCAGAAAAACGAACAAAACCGCTATTGCCAGGATCATACCAATCAATGCCGATGATTTCACTTCGTTCACGGCACCATCAATAAATTTACCCTGATCTTTCACTACGGTAAATGAATAACCGGGAAGTGCTTTCCGGATCGTTTCGAAAGCCTCATTCAACTGCTTCACCGCTTTTACTGTATTGTATTTTGGCTCTTTGTAGATTGACAGACCGATGCAACGGTTTCCGTTTAAGCGAACAATGGTTTCAGGATCTTTATTTTTGACCGATATTTTTGCTACATCATGAAGGTAAACAGGCACCTGCCGAAATGTTCCATCGGGTTGTGTTTCCGATTTCAGCCCAACAATGATTTTGGCAAGGTCTTCGGCGCCCGAAATCATGCCCACCCCTTTGATACTGTAATTAAGCCCGTTCTCTTCAATCGACCCGCCCGAAACATTCCGGTTATAACTCTGAATTTTGGAGCTCAGTGTGGAGGCCGACAATCCGTATGCTTCGAGAAGGTAGGGATTGGTTTCAACCAGCACTTCGGCAACCTCATCGCCCGAAAGTTTCACATCGGCAATTCCATCGACCCGCACCAGTTCGTTACGGATATAATTCTGGGCGACCGTTCGAAGTTCATCCAGGTTGGTAATGTTATCGTTGCTCATGGCTACCACCATCACCGCCGACGAGTTTGGATCGTTCTGGGTAATGCTGATGGCATCGATATCGGAATTCTGGGAATAAGAGGTGACAACTTTCTGCAAATCGAGGAATGCCTCATCCATATCTTTTCCCCATTTGTATTCGACCGTAATCCGTGAAAAACCGACTTCGGTTACCGACGAAACATTGGCCACGCCACTCTGACGGACAGCCTGTGATTCGATATTTTTCACATAAAGGTTTTCGATTTCCTCAGGGGGACGGTTCCCAACCTTCAACTCGATATAGAGATTGGGGTTGTTCATTTCGGGAAAGAGGTCGACACCCAGCTTTGAAAAGGAGATATACCCCATCAGCAATACCGCCAGAACCATCATCAGAATGGTAACCGGGTATTTGATCGAGAACTCAACGATTTTCTTCATATTTCGTGATATGAATGTTTTGTTTTAAAAGAAGAGAGCATACTATTTCTGAACTTTAACCTTGGTACGGTTCGAGAGCATTTCGTAACCATCGGTTACCAGTTTTTCGCCTGCTTCCAGGCCACTCAATACCTCTACCTCTTTATCGGTTTCAATACCGGTGATAATTTTCTTTTCCACGGCCGTGTTCCGTTCAACAACAAACACTACTTTTCCGCCCCTGCGGTTTTGAACAATATCCCGCTCAATGACAATGGCACTGTCGCGTTTTTCCACCACAATTTCGGCTTTCACAAACATCCCGGGACGCATCTTCAAATCGGGGTTCTTCACATTCAGTACCCCGGCGAAAGTACGGGTTGCTTCGTCGATTGCCGGCGAAAGTTCCATGACTTCGGCCATCAGGGTGTCGCCTTTCAGGTTGTAATTGGTCACAAAAGCTTCCAGTCCCAGAGAAACTGTGGCAATGTATTTTTCGGGAAACTCGGCATTCAGCAAAAGGGAGCTGTAGTTCATCTCTTTCATCACCACAGTACCAGAAGCCAATTTGACGCCATTGGTATAATAAGGCAGGGCGACAATCACACCATCGAACGGAGCACGGATCAGCAGCTTCCCGTTTTGTATCGTAGCATTTTCGTAATCGAGCTGGGCATTCAGGTAGCTTACCTCTGCATCTTTCAACTCACGAAGGGTTACCCCACCCTTATCGTAAAGCGATTTTTGTTTGTCATATTCCTGCTTGGAGATATCGAGACTAAGCTTTTTGGAATCGATACGCGTACTTAGCAGGTATTCGGCATTTTCAAGCGTAATAATGGTTTCACCTTTTTTGACCTGATCGCCCATTTTATAAGGCGCCCCGGTGCGTGGATTTTTACCCAGGAAATAATTTCCCTGCGCCTCGGTTGTAATCTCCATACTTCCAACCGGCTTAACGGTTCCGGTAACAGCCAGGGTGTTTATAATCGGCTTTCTCACCACATCCGTCAGGCGAACGGGTACACTCACATCAGAGGTCTGGGTCGTCTGTTCGTTTCGGCAACTTGTAACGATCAGGAGCGCTGATATTGCCAGAATCGTGCTAATATTCTTCATACTATCGATGTTTTATTAATTTCAAAAATTGGTTGAATAAATGTTGGGAAGAACGGATTTCCCTGCTTCAAAATCCCATAAGGTTTTTATTTTCAGTTCCAGTAATTCAAGTTTGTAATTAATCAATGCCGAAGTGAGCGAGTTCTTCTGCGTGGAGAGCTGGTTCTGATAGAGGCTCAGATCCATACTAGTCAAATCGCCGTTTTCATACTTTTCGAGGTTCAGCTCATACGTTTTCTGCGCATTGTCAACGCTCTTTTTCGCGATGTCGATCTGGTAGACCAGATTCTTCAGCGAGCGGTATATCTGGCGAACTTCCATTTCGATCGTAACTTTTTCATGTTCATAATTTATTTCTGATGTCTTCAGCGAAGCTTCAGCCACCTTAATCAACGACTTTCTCTGTCCCCAGTCCCAGATGGGAATATTGAACGAAAGGGCAACTTTTTCGTTGTCGGTTGGAGTATTATAAATCTGTCCCACATTGGCATCATTTCCAAAAAGCCCCACGGTCAGGTCGACACTTCCTTTAATTTTATCGTTGTCTTTGGTCGAAAGCAGGTTCATCTTCGAGGTTTCAATACTTATTTCGTACTGGCGAAGTTCCATGCGCTGATGAAGTGCGTACGCAATGGCATCTTCCAGTTTTACATCAATGGTTTTTACATCAACATTGGCCAGTACATTAAAATCGGCACTTAAATTCATTCCGATAGCCTGTTTCATCTCGTCTTTGGCATTTTCGAGCGATACTTCGGCGTTATTGACCGAAGATTCGGCATTCGCCAGGTTCAGTTCAGCCTGCCACAATTCCTCCTCGGCAGAAAGCCCTGCGTCCACTTTGTTTTTGATAATGTCGTATGATTTCTGCTGATTGGCCTGCTCCTCCTTGGCAATGTCCAAACTCTGCTGAGCCTGATAAACATTGTAAAAATACTGGCTCACACTTTTTTCAGTCGTCAGTTTCAAGATGGCAAAACGGAGCAATGCGGTTTCAAGATCCAGTTCCACCTGACGCAACCCCATTTTATTCGAATTGTATTTGCTAAAAAGGGGCTGGCTAATGTTCAGCGATACATTGTTGGAATAATATTCTTCAGGGGTTTTATCGTTGGTGGTTGAATTCACATATCCGAACTGATTCATCAGCGAGATTTTTCCATCGGTAGCCTTGATGGGCTGCACAATACTGAAAGTACCGGATGAACTGATCGTTTTATAGTTGTACCACTGACTCAACAATTGTTCGTAGCTACGTTTCTTTTCATAGCTGAAAGGATCGACCGATAACGAAAACCTCGATTTCAGACCGGCTTTCTGAGCATTCAACCGTTCCCTGCTTTGTTCAAGCGACAATTGCTGTGTCTGGATGTCGGGGCTGTTTTGATAAGCAACATCAAGGGTCTTCTCCAGTGTATAAAGTTCCTGTGCATGAAGCCTCTGTCCCCAAAGAAACAACAAGGCTATGAATCCCAAAAGAATACTTACTTTATTCATTCTATCTGAATTAATATTTTATCGTTGTTTAACCCATTTAACCGCATCGGCCACCACGCGGTCGGCACCCCCCATGTCCGAAAGCACCACTTTGGCTGTATCGGAAGAGAAATAGAAAGAACCCAGCAAATTCCATCCGGTCTCAACATCTCTCAATTCCATTTCAATTTTTGTTTTTCCATCGTCACAAAAAACGGTATAGACAAATTTTCCTTCCGGTTCGTTGTTTCCGCCGCCGCCCGGTCCACCGGGACCTCCTGGGCCACCTCTAAATCCTCTGAATCTTCTTGTCTGATTCAAATAGACAAACACATCGTAATAACCAGCTTCCGGCAACTGTTTTTCCCAGGTGGCTGTTTTGCTGCCATCGCCCGAACGCACCACCATGGCCGATTTTTCGGTGATCCCAAAGTAATCGGTATTGGCCGAAAGGCTCCATGTGGTCGGAGGAGGACCAAAGCCCTGCCCGACAAACTTATCTTCCTCGCTGGTTACTTTTTTGGCAAAAAGCTTGCGCAACGGATTATTTTCTGCAGGATCGAACGCCGAAAATCCCGGATCGGTATTGTCGACAATCAACTCTTCAGCCGATGATACTTCAACCGGCTTATCCACCACCCGTTCATACTCTTCTGCTTTCATCTGCTGATCCTTTTCAACAGGTATCGAAATTGTCATTTTTTTAGAAGGGATATTTTTAGCGATCAATGTATTAATAATCAAAGAGCGTGGAGACTCGGTAAGCAAGACCTGAATCTCTTTGGTTTCATTTCCCCGGATCAGGTACGTACGTACTTCCGGTTCGTTCGAACTGGAACCTCCACCAAAAAAGCCACCACCTCCGCCACCGTTATCGAGCATAAAGGTCAGCTTGATCAAACCGTCAACCTCACTATTATTGGTTACTTTGGTACGAACCAGATAAACCACCTGTGAAGCGCCAATAGTCTCGTAGGCATTTACATCGCCAATAATAAATGCCGGAAGCCCTTTGGTGTTGTACCAATCTTTGATAAAATTGCCCAGGGAGATATTCATCCGGGAAGAAAGATCACTGGACATATCCTCGTATTTTATTTCACGATAACTGTTCTCGTAGAGATAATCGAGTAACATTTTCCTAAAATTGCCGCTATTGGTCTGTTTTTCCATCCAGGTAAGCAGGTACGACCCTTTCGCTTTCAGCACACGGGCCACCGTTGCCTGCTCCTCGTTTCCTGTGATGACATCCTTCAGGCTTTTGTCTTTCAGTTTGATATTGGCTTTTTCATCATCGCCAATCCCGTTCATTCCCGAAAAGAAGAGTTGACGCGGATCGTCTTCCCCTTTTTGGAAATAGCTTTCAAAAGCATAGTTCAGTACCGGACAATCGGGTGAAGTGATGTAATTCACATAATAGAAATAATTGGAATAGATGCTGTAAGGGTTGGCTCCAACCGTTTCACCCGATGAAGGACGGAAGCCCACATCGGCATCGTTTGAAGTAAAGACCCCTTTCAGAAAATTGGTAAATACCCGCGATTGGATCTCACGGGGTTCCAGCCCCTCTTTGTTCCTTTCACTATCCCGCTTGATCCTTCTGTCGGTCGAAATAAAATCGGCCTGCTGCACACCAAAGCCATACTCAGGGAAAAGCACCACCTGTGGCTGGCTTTGTGCCAGAGTCGAGGTCCAGGTGTGGGGCAATGAAGCAAACTGTACCGGAACTTCAACCAGTTTAAACTGGCTGTAAGGGTAATACATTCCCAGCGGACGCTCGTAGTCGTCGAGAAAATCGGTGATCAGTGCCGGAACAGTATCTTTTAAATCGGTAAAATATTTTTTATAAAAGTCGTGTCTCTTGATGCCCACTAGTATCACATCGATCTTCCCGATTTTCACCTGTTTCTCTTCAAACCGGCCAATATTGAGCGAAAGCTGTGGCAGCGGATCACGAATAACAAAATGATAAACCGAAGAATCACCCTGTTCGCGTTCGCCCTGTGAAACAGGAATCATGCCCGGAGCGGTTTTCACCCTCAGGTCGAAACGGGTAAACTGTTGCCTGAAAATGGCCGGACGCAACGGATCGTAAACAATGCCGGGAACCGGATACCATAAGTTTTCTTTGGTCAGCAATACATAATCACGATGATAAAAACCATATTTTTTATCAATACGGATTGTACCTTGCGAAGTAAAACCATATACGTTCTCATTTTCGTTATCGAGGTAGGAAATATTAAAATCAGGGAGACCCGAATATTCGAGGGTAACAACCGCATCTTCACCAGGCATTAAGGCTTGGTGCGGAACTACTTTTACCAAAAACCGATCCTGTATAAACGACAATTCCCCATCGCCAGCCGATGCCTTTTCCACCTTAAAGCCAGGATTCAGGCTAAAAAAGAGCGTATCGATCGGTCGATTCGTTTTATTCCGGAGTGACATTTCTGAACGGGCTTTCACCTTTGTCCCCTGTTCAAAATAGATCGAAGCCTTTCGCATATTGGGTATTGGCCTGTCAAAATAGGCCGAACAAAGAGCTGCATCCATCTTCCTCTCCCGAACAATCCCGTTTTGGGTCGTGATCATCTTTCCAAAACCCATTGCAGCCAATACCAGTGTAACTAGTGACGAAAGAGCAAGCATGCGTGTGGATAAAATGCTGTTGTCCTTTCTATTCAGCTGCCAGGCAGTGAACAATATCAGCGCAATACCTGCGAATAAATAAGAGAGACGATGAAGGAGAATGGAACCAAAATCGCTGAATCCAATGATATCGGAATAAGGAACCGGCATCTGGTAGGCCATGTAATCAAAGAAATAACCAGGCTTTTCGGCCAGGTAAAAAATAACCAGCGCAATGTATCCAAGCAAAATAATGAAAGTAATTGCCTGATTCTTAAGAATCGACATCAGAGAATAAGATAAACCGATGATAAAAACAAGCGTTGGGATACTGATAAGGAGAAAATAGGCAATCAATGGAACGATGCGGAAAGGAACCTGTCCCGAAGCCAATATGAAAATAGACGAAAGGATCATCACCAGCAGGTTCAGCAATAGAAAAACCACCAGCAATCCCAGTGTTTTACCGGTAACATATTCGAAATTCGACATGGGCCTGATAAAAAGCACCTCCGAAGTATCAAGCTTCTTGTCGCGCTTTAGAAAATCGGTCGCCAGAAAAACGGCGATAATCGACTGAAAAGTATTGAGCAGAAAAAAATTGGCATAAGGCAATGCCGAGGGAAGACTCCGGAATGCCCAGGAGAACGGCCCTCTTTCAAATGACATAATGCCACTGTAAAAGCCAATGACAACCAGCGACAATATGGCAAAAATACGAAAGAACCAACTCCGGAAAAGAATTTTCCGTTCGTACTTGGCAATGGTTGTAATGTTATATACCGACAGCATATTCTTGGAGTTGTTCTGTTATTCTGTTTTCAAATTCTGAAGTTTATTTTCCATGTAATAAACATAGGCATGTTCCAGGTTGGGATTGATCGATACCGCCTGATATCCTTCGGGTTTCTCGGCAACAACCTCCAGTTCCCAGCCTTCGGGTGAAGGAATCGTCGATATGACATTGAACTGAAGGTTTGCCTCATCGAATTTCTCGTGGGGCACCGAAATGCGCCACACCTTGTCGGTAGCCTCCTTGATAAGGTTCCCCGGAGAACCCTGATAAACGACATTCCCGCTTTGCACCAAAACCATCTGATTGCAGGAGCTCGAAATGTCACCCACAATATGTGTAGAAAGAATAATGATTACATCGCGGTTGCTGATTTTGGTTAGCAGGTTCCGAAAACGGATCCGTTCGTCGGGATCGAGGCCAGTGGTTGGTTCGTCGACAATAATAATCTTTGGATCGCCGATCAGCGCCTGGGCTATTCCCAGCCGGCGCTTCATACCCCCCGAAAGGTTGTTGGCAAAACGGTCACGCGCCTCAAAAAGGCCAACTTCTTCGAGCATCTCCTCCACGGCATCGCGCCGCTTCGATTGATCTTTCACCCCTGCCAAACGAGCAGAATAATCGAGAAATTCGCTGGCACGGAGCTTAGGAAACGAACTAAAATCCTGAGGAAGGTAACCGGTCATCGATCGGATCTCTTTGCGATGCTTGTCCAATGCCTTCCCATTGACCAATATCTCGCCCGATGTTGGTTGCATCAGTGAAACTAAAATACGCATCAGCGTCGATTTACCGGCTCCGTTGGCGCCAAGCAAACCAAACATGCCGTTGTGAATTTCAATATCGACCGATTTCAATGCTTTGTGGCCGTTACTGTATATTTTGGTTAGGTTTCTGATTGCTATTTCCACAATGTTCAGTTTATGCTAAGTTAGAGTTAAACCTCTACAAAAAGTTTAATTGACCCTCTAAAAAAAATGTTTTTTTGAGAAAAGATCCTTTTTGAGAATTTTACGGCGCAAAAAACGTCGTTTTTGAAACAAAATGGAGACCAGGACACCCTCTGTACAAAGAGAGCCGGGATGCCAATGCCAGCGTCATTGCCCGAATAAAAGATAGCCTAGCACAACATTCTCATGGTAATGATTCATTAAAATAATGACCTCCAAATGGATAAAGTAGGGTAATTGCGATCTTTTTCGTAGTGAAAAAAAGCATTCGAATCTATTCGTAAAAAATAATAAACCTGAATCGTATGAAAAAATTAATTTCCTTTCTGACAGTTGGAATCATTTTCTGCTACTTACATCAAGATATTTATGCTGAAGTGTACACACAAAGTAGCGGGACCGTTACCCAAACGGATCAAACGTATTCAACCTCAACGGCCGATGAATCGGCGGTAAAGATTACCGGGGGCACATTAACCCTGACCAATTGTACGATTACAAAATCGGGTGACGTGAGTAATTCGGATAACAGTAATTTCTACGGGCTCAATGCAGCCGTTTTGAATTACGGGAGTTCCGGGGTAATAAACATGTCGGGCGGCACTATTACCACCTCCGGCAAAGGAGCCAATGCCTTTTATGCCTACAAAGGGTCATCAACCATTTCGGATGTAACCATTAGCTGTACGGCAAACTCTTCCCGCGGGCTGTTTGCCACAGGAGGTGGTACGATTACCGCATCCAATATTACCGCAACCACTGCCGGTTCAAATAGTTCGGTTATTGCAACCGACCGTGGAAGTGGAACAGTGAACGTAACAGGCGGAACGTACCGATGTACCGGGACCGATGCAGCCGTTATGTACAGCACCGGGGTCATAACCGCCAGCGGGATAACCGGATCATCGGCAAAAGGAGAGATTGCGGTAATCGAAGGTTCCAATTCGGTAACCGTTACCGGTGAATCAAATATCACGGCGGGTTCAAGTAGCCGAGGGATTATGGTGCTTCAAAGCGGCTCGGGTGATGCCGAGGGAACAACCGGAACATTTACCATGACGGGCGGAAGTTTGATTGCCACCGGCAGCAGTGCACCATTGATTGAAGTGGTAACCAACGCAACCGGCAATATCTGCCTGAATAGCGTTACGACAACCATCGCATCCGGGATATTAATGATGGTCGACTATAACACCCGCTGGACCACCCATGCGGCAACAGGGAACCTTTACCTGAACGGAAGCTATACGTATACCGGCGATATTGTGGCCGATTCGTACAGTAAAGCCAATACCAATATCCTGACAGGCGCAACGCTGGTGGGCAAAATTAACACGGATAATACGGCATTACTTACCAAATTAACCATGGATAGTAACAGCACATGGAACGTTACCGGCACTTCTTACATCAATGGGCTAATAACCAATCCCGGCATTTCTGGCACTTCGGTTTCCAATATTATTGGAAATGGTTACAATGTTTATTATACCACAAGCACCAACAGCGTTCTTGGAGGATTAACCTATTCACTGGTTAACGGTGGATACCTTCTGCCTGTTGGTGCAACCGCTCCAACGAACACATTGTCGCTCTCTTCCAGTTCGGTTTCGATTGCAAAAGAGGCTGGAAGCACCGCATCGGTTACCGTAACCTCGAATACAACGTGGAGCGTTTCTTCCGATCAATCGTGGCTAACCGTAAGCCCCTCTTCGAATAGTGGGAATGGGACAATCACCTTTACCGCTGAAGCCAACACAACCGTTTCATCCCGCACAGCGACTGTTACCGTCACAGCCGGTACATTAAGCAAAATCATTGAAGTCGTTCAGGAGGCTGGTACAACAAGCACTCAATTAAGCTCAATGGGTGAAGAGATTATCGTTTATCCCAATCCAACCACCCATGGGGTTTTTATAAAAGGGATCAATGGAATAGCCACTCTCACCATGATGGATTTAAACGGAAAACAATGGATCAAAAGCGCTGTTGCGAATGGTGATTATATTTCGACAACAACCCTGCAGGAAGGGCTTTATCTGGTCCAAATAGAAACATCCAATGAAAAAATTGTAAAAAGGGTGATTGTAAAGAGAAAGTAATTTGTAGTTTAAAATGATTTTTTATTTTTCATCGGTGATTACCGGTGGAATCGTTGGTTTGAACAAGGTTACTTTCCCATCCGAAAGATCTTTGCAAGAAAATAATTGCAAAACAAAAAACGATCATTACTTTTATACTGAATAACAACCGCATTGGTACACAAAACCAATAACCCGTCAAAAGATCCTCTTATGAAACCAGTATCCCGGCGTAATGCAATTAAAGGAATAGGAACCGCAGCCGCCATCTCTCTTGCAGGCCTGCCAACTCTTCTATCGGCCAAAGGGGAAGTCATTCCCAACCAAAGAAAGTTAAAAATCGTGGTTGTAGGGGCGCATCCCGACGATCCGGAAACCTGTTGCGGAGGGACCATGGCCCTGTTTTCCAACGCTGGGCATGATGTGGTAACTGCCTATCTAACCCGTGGTGAAGCGGGTATTGAAGGGAAATCGTATAGCGAAGCGGCTCAAATCAGAAGCACTGAAGCAAAA